>NZ_JBIURV010000018.1:0-193507 GCF_044741025.1 Streptomyces sp. NPDC088246 | reverse complement strand
ACCGCAGCCAACTCCCCACTCAGCACGTCCTGTCAACGACACGACCCATCAAGAAGACACGCCATCGCAGACCGCACATGACCAAGCACTACTAGGACGCTGGTGATCAGCAGGGCGACGACCAGCGCGACCACTCCGTACTGAAGGAGCTGGCCGAGCGTCTTGCCGATGTCGGCACCGGCGTCCGTCTCCACGGCAGCGGCCAGGACCTGATCCAGTCAGGTACGGGGACTCCTTGCGGGGTGTGCGCAGGAAGATCCAGCGCGGGTGCCGACGTGCGAAAGCCCCGGCGGCCGGGGGCCTTTGGGTGGTGATCAGCCTGCGTGCATCTCGCCGATGGTGATGCCTTCAGCAGATGTAAGGCCCACGCCGAACGTCTCGGGCCTGATCTGGACCTGGGCGGCCTTGATCTCCGCGTGACTGTTCAAGTCCAATGCACACAGGGTGCAATGGAGTGCAGTCACCTCCAGGACGGTGCCTATACCGTCCGACACCGCAGGAGTGAATCTCACGTGAGCTGGCCCCCCGCAGGCAGGGCAGGGTGCCGAAGAAAGCCCGATCAGCAGGTCATCGCGGTTCGACACAGTGATCGTGCGAATTCCTTCAGTAGGCTCTTCGAGCACTTTCTCCATCGCACCCTCGGGAAGTCCTGCGAACCGGTCACTGAAGCGGTGCCAGGCTTGCCTGATCCGGAGTTCGACGTCCCGTTCGACCTCGTCCCGCTGCCTATCTACGGCGATGTACATCGCACTTGACCACCGGCCCCAGAAGTCGTCGTTGCCGAGACCGATGCCGTTGAGTAGGGCCGCGACATTATCGGCGAGCGCTGGAAGCAGAGCCTTCGCCTGATCGCCGATGGTCGTATGCGCAGTGCCGTTGCGGAGTTCGATCAGCAGATCGAGCTGCGTGTCAGGAGGGAGTAGCCCCATGGTGCGGAGCCGCTTAATGGCGTCCTTGGCGCCAACTGTACGGATCTTGTCCGCGCTTATCTCCAAGTGGCCGCCGAGATACAGAAGCATGTCCGGGTTTCCGTTGCGCATCTCCAGGAGATACACCGGGTTCTTCGACACCAGGACCGCCTTAGCGAGCCGCTCGACCGCGACGCCGCCGTGAAGCGCAAACTCGTCGTATTCGCCGCGCCCGTGGTCGTCCATGGCCTTGTGTCCGGCCTTCTTCGCACCCTCAAGCAAGCTCTCGAAGGAGAGTGATTCGTCCATAAGGGGACGGTAGCTGTACCTGTAGCGAAGAGGCGATCCGTTTCGACTACGCGGGCACAGTGGACACGTCCTGACGTGCCTGAAGGGTACAGGGCGGCCCCCGTTCACGCCCTCGATGACCAGGGCAGACAGACCCGAAAACACCACAGCCACAAGGGCATTGACCTCAAGCACGCCCCAGCCTGACACACAGTGACGTACGGTCACCACCGATTACGGGACAGAGCCGCACGAGACCGGCGAGAGCGCGAAAGGGCGGCGGCACTTCCTCCGTCCGCGACGACCTGAGAGCGATCACGAGTCGCGGCCCCAAGCCTCAACTCGGGCGGCTGCTCTGAGCCTCGCCGGCTCTGCCCGGATCGACTCACGAACTCACCGCCGCACGCCACCACGGGATCATCGAGGCCCTCGCCGATGCGGACCTCGAATGCTGGGCGGACAAGGCGTACCAAGGAGCCGGTGGACCTGTCCGGGTGCCCTTTCGCGGCCGTCGACCGAAGCGATGGCAGCGTCGTCACCACAGCACCCACGCCAAGATCCGCTGCCTCGGCGAGCGCGCCATGGTCACCCTCAAGGGCTGGCGCCTCCTCCGGAAGCTCCGCTGCAGCACAAACCGGATCACGGACGTGGTGAAGGCCGTCGTCGTCCTTCACCACGCCTCAACGTGAGGTTGGAAAAGGCTCAGTCTATGAGCGCTGAGGATGGCCCTTGACCCAGGGCCCCGCTCGCTTAGGCTTTCAACCATGGCCCGCAGACCGCTGCCCCAGATGCAGCAACGAGACTTGACCCATAACCTGGTTTGCGGCGGCTTTCCAGTGGGGTTCGGCGCGCCCCTGTTTAGCACGAAGGTCTCGGTGAACCATCGTGATGCCTCTGAGCGGTTGGTGCATAGGTGGCCGGTCCTTCCTGCGAGGCTGAGGACAGGAACACAGCTCACAGCGAAGGGCTTGCGTCCGGAAAACTTCTTTCAACCGGATGGTTATGTCATTGGTCCCGCCCAGCCGGTTGTCGTGACGGAAACTCGCCTGAGCACACCGAGCACGCGGGAAGATGAATGGATAGTCCATCGCGCGAATCCGGTGTACGACGCAGACCGAGCCGTTAGCATTGCCGCACTTCCGAGCGAGGATCAGATACTGAAGGACCGCCACTCGGCCATGGCATGGGCCGAGAGTGCCGTACGGGACAAGAAGTCGGTCATCTTGTCGATAGGAGTCCTCGGTGTGCCGCCTCGTAATCTGCGCGACCCTCACGCAGGTCGCGCCACGGCCTGCGAGATCGCTCTGACAAGCACGCGCGGGACAAAGTTGTGGCACCGCGTCGTCAATCCGAACTGGGGCGCCCTCCCTGATCAAGAGATAGCCGAACTCGGCCTGAGCGTCGGCATCGTCGAGGAGGCCGCCCCCTTCGCGGAGCTACGAGCGGAGCTACTGCGCAGAATCTCTGGAAGGCGTGTGATCACTTACGGTCGCAGCCTTCAGTTCGCCGCCCTCTATGGTGATCTTGAATACGCCGTGATGAAGTGCTGTCTGCCGGACGGTGCAGTCTTACTCGACCACCTCAGTATCGTTGCGGACCTGGGGCGGACCCGCTGGGACTGCGCCCAGCTGCGGTACAGCGAATTCTGCGGTGACTGGGACAGGGATGGGGCACATTACATACTGCCTCCCGATCCGGCTGAGGGGCAGCGCGCCTTGGCACGATGCCGAGCGGTAGGAGAACTGCTCCGCCGGATGGCATCGCGGCAACTCCGGTACCGAGAGCTGAACGAGCGAGCACTTCGTGCGGTGAGTGATGGCGAGAGCCATCGCGTACGAGAGATACGTGGGTTGAAGCGCTACAGGATCAGCGCAGCGAAGTCAGCCGTCCTCGACCGCAGTGGTGGCGTATGTGAGAACCCTCAATGCCGTGACCCCCGGTTCACTGACGAGCTCTCAATCGCGGGTACCTACCTACTCGAGGTCGACCACGTCGATGAACACGCTCGAGGCGGTGCTGACCTGCCCGAGGCCATGATCGCCCTGTGCCCGAACTGCCACACCCTCAAGACCCGTGGTGTTGCCCGGGAGGAACTGCGAGAAGTGCTACGGCAAGCAGCTCAAGCGAAGCACAAGCAGGCTCTCCTGGGCGCCTGATGGCGTTGGCCCGTGACCGGCACACACCCTCCTGTGAGTGGTCAGGGCTATGCCCTCCGGCTCCGCCCCTTTTGGGAGCTAATGGTCCCACGTGGGAGTCGGTTATCGACAGCAAGGGGTCCTTAGCGGTGCAGCGCGGGCCGTCGTATCACCGACCGTTGGCACCGCGCAGGCATTCACCTTTTGGAGGCAGATTCTCGGAGGCTTGCGCTTCGAAAGTGCTGGCGGTCGAGCCGACGCACGTCAGCCAGCAGGTCGAAGGCGATGCAGTGGCGGCAGTTGGCGGTCGCGGGTGACCGGCCGGATGCCCTCTATCAAGGCGGCGGCCTTGTCGGCCGACAGCCGGGTGCGGGCGCCTCCGCGCAACAGGTCCCGCAGGGCCGCGCGGAGACGTTTGGCTGTGCGGGTGCGCTCATTGGATCGTCAGGGCCAGGGAAAGAGCGGAAGCGGTTCAAAGCGGCAGCTCGGTCATGGAACCGGGTCCGGGACATCCGGGAGACCATACGCCACATCTCTCGCTCTTCTTCGATGTCCTGCGGCAGGTTGAGGCCCATGGCCTGAGCCAATGGATGGCGCCCCAGGTTGACCAGCGCGCGGACGGCTGCCGCCCATTCCTCAGTCGCTGCGACCGCGGCCCGATACCAAAGCGGGCACAGGATACCGAGGACGCCAGCGGTTCCGAGGAGGATCGGAGGATCGGCGCTGTCAACCGATGTGGCGCCCAGAGCCATGGCGACGAGGGCTGTGTGCCCGTACAGCAGGGCGATGAAGAAGTCGACGCTGGTACGCGCGATGTCGACCTGCCGACGCGCCTGCTCGGATGCCGTCGCGGTGAGCTCGTTCCACAACACCTGAGAATCCAGGCGATAGCGGTCATAGCCGTACTCCTCCAGGCGCCGAATGGCGTTGCCGAGCCTGGTAGGCGTGACCTGGTCATCCTGCACCGGATATCGGGCCAGCCGCTCACCAAGCAGCGCCTGCTGCGTCGCTGTTGCCACTTCGTCGCGTGGATCCGACATGCCCGGGGCTGCCCCGTCGGGAATCATTGACCTCTGTGCGGTGTCTGCAGCTGTGCCCGCTCGGCTGCAGCCCTACGCGCGCTGCGCGTCCGTGTCACTTCATCGGCCAGCTCCCGACGGCGCCCGCGGTGGTGGCGACTACGCCGTGCATACAGTCGCGTCGCCCAGGACCTGCACGCTGAGGCAACCTCCGAGAACCCTGAACCGGGTCGCCTGCGCCAGTTCGCCACTCAGTTCAAGGACAAGCTCCTGGAGGCCGGCACCACCATCGCGGCCACGATGGGCGTTCAGGTGGCCGAGCAAGCCCTCGCTGCGCTGGGGCAGTAGCCATTCCCGCAACGCTATGGCACCCGGGATATCAGCCACTTCCCAGGAGCCAGCTCGGGTTCGCCGGACGGGCGCGGCCGGGTGTCTGTCGGCGGGCGTGAGCAGCTGCCAGCCGTGAGGGTCGACAGCGGTGTTTCATGACGGTGGACAGGCCCTGACCTGTACCAGTGAACGCTGGCACAGAGTTCGCGGGGCAAGTCGGTGCCCCCGCTGCCGTTGAAAGCCCGATCTGTTCGGCTGCGCCTCGGTAGTGTTGCACCCCAATACCTCATTGCCGGGGGCCTGTCTCACGTATGGCGTTTGTGGCTGCCGTGTCCTGATCTGGAGGTAGCTTCAGGAGCAGCGCAGGATCAACTCCCCACGAGCCGACATGTCGAGGGGTAGCTGTTCGAGCCGTGAACAACGACCCGGCCACCTGCTACCTCACCGCTCACCGCGGGTGCCTCATAGCGTGCTCGCATTACCCATGGGATAGCAGCACCTGAGCTTTACTGTCGGCGTAGACCTCAGTTCTGACCACACAAATCGGTGGTCGAACTGAGTGGACGTCACCCATGTTCGATCCCTGGATCACGAGGGACTCGAACGGGTGGACTCCATCATTCTCTGGCTGCTGGCCGCCTCCGGCGTGCTGAGCATCTTCCTATTCGTCGCCCGGGGACTGCTCGACCAGCTGCCCGAAATCATCATCGCCTGGCGCAAGGTCCAGCGGCTGTACCAGAGTGCTGACCGGAACGTCGACGACTCGACGGGCACTGACGTATGAGATGGCCTGGGAGCGATCTACGGGCTGGGCCCGCATCTCCACCGGGAGGCGTGACCTGACGATCAGGGAACGACGACAGCGCATCGAGCAGCGAACCACAGACACCGTGGGACGAGGTCAGGCCGCGGCTATGGCTGGGCGGGCACTTCTGGGTGAATTCGCCCTGATCATCAGCCTGTTCACCCGACCAGGCCACGGACCGACCCCGGAGTCGATCACCTGATCGGTGAGATCCCCGACGGTCCACTCACGGCTGAGCAACTCCGCCGCATCACCACACCAAGCCGTCAGACCAGTTCACTCCCCCAGGCGCCAGTAGTCCAAAGCCCCCGGCCGAAGGCGCTGATATGGAACTGACCCTGGGTGCGCCGCGTGAGCCCGTGCGCGCGGTATGACCGCAGTGAGTTTCAAGACTTCGCCCGTGCCGCCCGCATCGTGGCTAACGCATCCTCGTCTGCTTCCGCCACGCTGCCCTGGCGGTAGGTTCCAGGATCTCCCTACGCGCTGCTGGCGTCTCATCGAAACGGACCGCCTCAACAGCAGGGCGAGCGGGAACAAATGTCCGACCTCATCGATCTGCATCGAACTGCCCGCACGGCCGCTCTTCTTCGCCCAGCATTGATCCATGGACATGGTCGACCTGGGTGCGATCGCAGCCCTTCTCTCCGTTCCCACTGCCGTAGTCGCAGCATGGTGGACCAAGCGCAGCGCAGAAGGCGCAACGTCTGCCGCGCTCCTCGCCGGGCGTATCCAGGCCGACACGGCCATCTCGGCGGTACAGACCCAGAGCCTCCTCCATAGGGATCAGCAACGGCACATTGCACTCGGCAGCGCGTGCATGGAGTTCCTGAGCGTCTCCGACGCCCTGGTGAGTACGGTGAAGCGACTCCCGAGCCTCGATCACGATGAACGCCAGGCGCTCGTGGCCAAGCACGCTATCCCGATAGAAACCCGTTACGCCTCACTGGAACTCCTCGCCCCTCCTGATGTCCTTACAGCCGCAAAGTGCCTTCTCTCGCAATGCCGCCTCTTGGAACGCTGCGCGCTCGATCGCGCGGTACTGCGCGCGACGATCAGTGCCCTGGAAGCAGGCTGGTGTCCCGGCGACCCAGAAGATTGCACCGACGATCGTCATAGCGCGGCTTACGTAGCCTGGGAATTCCTCGTCGAGTGGGCGCGCAAGGACGAGGAGGGAAGAAGGCATGACCGGGATCTTCTGGACTACTGCCTCCGCGACAGCGCCACCCTCACCGAAATGCAGGTAGCTCAGGCCCTCTCCCTAGTCGACCGTTGCCCGGCCATGTGGGACCAACTGATCGGTGGATGGGTCCGGGACCCGCTCATCGAACGCCTCGAATCCCACCGTAAGGATTTCGTCACTGTCGCCCGCGCAGCCAGCCTCGCAGCACCGCCGGGCCCCCTGCCCAGCGACCTTGAAGGGTCGAGTTCGCCGCCTCACCGCAACTGCGCAGCGTGACGGAGTGACAGCATGTCATCGCAACTCACACACGGGAAACCCCCGCTGGCACCAGCCGGCGGGGGCGTTTCTCTCACACGCGTCTCACCAACTGCGTAGACGCACCTGGAGCACAGTGAGCTGACCTGGCCTTATGCGCCTCACATGGACCACCCTGGACCGCACAAGACGTGATCTACAACCTGTGCCAGGTGGGACCGTCACGGCCCAGGTCGGGCAGCCGTCTCGCTATCAGTGGCCGGACGCGGTGCCTTCGAAGGGACGGATACGCACAGGGCGGAGATTTTGGAGCCGAGATCACCCCTGGGATTCCGGCTGAGCGCCCGCTACAGTCACTCAGCGTGCCTGCGACAGCGCCAAGTTTCGTCTCCCGCCGTCCGTCACGGCGGCCCTCCTTGGGGAGAATCTGGGGAGGATCAGCGCTGCTGGAGAGCGTCTGGGGAGAATCGACTACATAAGACGGCACACCCCTGAAAGACCCTGAAAGATTCATCTGCGCTGGTCAGAGGCGTCTGAAGCTGCATCGCTCCAGGTCAGCGCGACGTGGTAGACAACTTCCATTGTGTAGTTGTCCTGTCGAGTAGGACGCGGGTGGGTAGTTGCCAGTAGACGGCGGATCTCGGCCGGGGTGAGGTCCACGAGGTCGGGCGTGTCGTGATCAGCTCCCCGTTGCTGTTCCTGGGCGGCTGTGACGGCCAAGAACGCGTGGGCGAGCATGGCAAGGGTGATATGCCGGTGCCAGCCGACGTAGCGGCGGACTTCGTACTGGTCCAGGCCGCATTCGTTCTTCGCGCTCTGGTAGCACTCCTCGATCTTCCAGCGGCATCCGGCGATCCGCACGAGATCGGCGACGGAGGCGCCCGGGGGGCGGAAGCGAGGAAGTAGGCGAGCTCGTCGGGCTTGGTGATGCTGCGGCGGGCAAGCATCCAGCGTTGCCGGGTCGGCTCGTCGCCGTCGAACTCCCAGACCGCCGGCAGGCGGGCGGCAGCCCAGTCGTAAAGCCGCAGTCCTTTGGCGCCGTCGCCGCAGGAGAGCCGCTGCCATGCCTCGTCCGGGGCCTGGCCGATGATGTGCTCGATGCGGGGGCCATGGACCTGCTGGGACTTCGGCACGGCCACGACGTAGGACAGGCCGGCGTCTTCAAGGAAACGTCGGAATCGAGAGTCCTGCCCGTAAGCGGCATCCGCCGAGACCCAGGCGACGGGCAGTGGCGAGGCAAAGGCCCGCAGGACCATGGTGCGGGCCACGCCTATGGGGTGCCGGGGCAAGGGCGGGAGTGGTCCGGGCGGCAGTTTTACGGCCGGATGTGCTGTCCTTCCCCGGGGGGATCGACAAGATCGCCAGCGTGTGTATCCGCGCGGGCTGGTCGGTATCTCCGTCGCGCAAGACCGCCGAACCGGCCAGACCTGCACGCAGCAAGCAGTGAACCTGCAGGTCAGAGTGCCTCTGTGTGCACGTGCGTGAAATCCGCTGTTGCGCTTTGTGTCGCTCTCCTTACCATCGGTCTCCAGTCTGCCGAGGAGGCCGGGTTGGACCTGCGTCGGGTACGCAATGTGTTCCGAGGCGAGTTGCGCCGCGTCGAGCAGTGTCATGACGGCGTTGGTCACGTCGATGTCTTCCGCCCTTTCGAGCGGGGCGCGGGCGGCCTCCAGGTGGATTTCATCGACCTGGCTGTCGTCCCGCCGGGCTCCTCCATCGGTCTGCACCGCCACGGGGACGACGAGGAGTGGTACGTCCTCCTGGAGGGTTCGGCCACCATGCTGCTGGACGGCGAGGAGTTTCCCGTCTCGGCGGGAGACATCATCATCAACCGTCCTTTCGGAGAGCACGGACTGCGCAACGACTCCTCCCAAGACGTGCGCCTCTTTGTCTTCCAGGCGAGCAGTTGAAGGCTTCCCTTACCGTGCCTGCTCTCTACCTGGTCGCGGACATGGGCGGTACGAACCTGCGCGCCGGCTGGGCCGAAGCGGCTTCCCCCGCGGTGCTCGGTGTGCGGCGCGAAGCGGTCGACGGCATCGCCCGGTTTCCGAAGGTGCCGGTCGGGGAACTCCAGGCCCGCGTCGTGGACCAGCTGGTGCGTGTTCTGCGTGAGCGGTCGGAGGCCGCGCCCCGGCCTCCTGTGGCCCTGGCGGTCGCGTTCGCCGGCCCGGTCGGCCCGGCCGGGGTGGTCACCGACGCGCCGACGGTCTGGGGGCGGCGCGGCCCGCCGCTGCCGCTCGCGGAGATCCTTGGCAGAGAAGTCGGTGTTCCCGCCCGGGTGCTGAACGATGTCACCGCGGCCGGCTGGCGCTACGTGGCTCCGGAGCCCGTGGGCGAGGACTTCTTCTGCATGGTGACGGTGAGTTCGGGGGTGGGGAACAAGCTGTTCCGGCGGGGCGAGGTGCTGGTTCCCCAGGACGGGAGGGGGGGTGAGATCGGGCATCTGCGGGTGGACTTCGCGCCCGACGCCCCACGCTGTGACTGTGGAGAACGCGGGCACCTCGGAGCGCTGGCCTCCGGACGCGGTGCCCTGAACGCCGCGAGGGCGCTGGCCTGTCTGCGCCCCCGCTTCTTCGCCCGGTCCATGCTGTCCACCGCCTGCGGAGGTGAACCCGCCGTACTGACGGCTCACCAGGTGGCGACCGGCATACGGGACAGGGACGCCTTCGCACTCGAAGCCGTAACGCCGGGAGTACGACACCTGGGGCGGACGCTGGCCGTCCTGCACGGAGCTGTGGGGGTGCGGCGGTTCATCGTCATGGGAGGGTTCGCTCGCGCGGCCGGGCCGGCATACCTGCGTCTGCTCGGCGAGGAGATGAACGAGGCCGGAGGGCTCGGTGCCGCTCCCGGCGACGTCGCGGCCATGCTCCGAGCAGCAGAAGCGGACGACGATGACGGACTGATCGGCTGCGCCCGCTACCTGCACCAGCATCAGCACCTCGGCCGGGCGGTCACCGCTGCGTCCTGACGCACTTCTCTCACCATCGCCGGTTCGTGAAGCCCGTACGCCGAGACGAGGACGCCCATGCCCGTTCCTGCCGATCCGAACGCTGCCGCCTACCACGAACTGGGCCCTGACCTGCTGGTCAGGGGTGAAGGGATTCGCGTCTGGGACGACGAGGGACGTGAGTTCCTGGACTGTGTCTCGGGTACGTTCAACCTCATTCTGGGTCACAACCACCCGGCCGTCGTCGCGGCCGTCAAAGAGCAGTCCGAGCATCTCATCTTTGCCAGCTCCGCGTTCCAGACCGCCCCGACCAACCAGGTAATGACACTCCTGGCAGAGCTCACGCCTCCCAACCTCACCCGGGTCAACCTCCGCAGCTGCAGTGGGTCGACGGCGAACGAAGGCGCGATCAAGATTGCCCAGCTACACACGGGCCACCGCGATGTCGTCGTGCCCTTCCGCGGGCAGGTCGGCCAGTCCCTCGCGGCGACGGCGTACAACGGCCTCGCACGGATGCGTGCCCCGTTCCCCCAGCACCATCCCGGCGCCGTGCACGTCCCCGACCCCTACTGCCGGCGCTGCTTCTACCGGCAGCACCCCGACAGCTGCGGCCTGTGGTGTGTGGAGCGCATCGATGACTTCCTGACCTACGCGGGATCGGGGAGCACCGCATGCCTGATCATCGAGCCGATCAGCGGTGTCGGCGGGAACGTGGTCCCCCCGCCCGGGTACCTCCAGCGGCTGAGGGAGTTCTGCACCGAACGCGGGATCGTGCTGATCTTCGACGAGATGCAGACCGCTTTCGGGCGCACCGGGGAGCTGTTCGCCGCCGACCACTTCGGCGTCCAGCCGGACATCATGACGGTGTCGAAAGGGCTGACCGGCTCGGGACTTCCGCTGGCCGCCGTCATCACCGAAGAACGATTCGTCGGCATGGACCGCTCCCTGCACGGGTTCACCTACGGCGGCCACACCCTGGCCGCGGCCGCCGCGGCGGTCACTCTGGAGATCGTGCGCCAGCCGCCCTTCCTCGCCCAGGTGCGCACCGTCGGCGCCGTGCTCCTGGACCGGCTCCTCAAGCTCAAGGACGAGCACCCTTGCGTCTTCGATGTCCGCGGGGTCGGACTCATGCTCGGCGTCGAGGTGGCCGAACCGGACGGAACACGCTCCTCACCCCTTGCGCACGCTCTGCACCGGGCCCTGTCCGACCGCTTCGTCATCACCCGCGTCTCGGAGCACGGGCAAGGCAACGTCATCGAGATGCGGCCGCCGCTGATCCTCACCGAGCAGGACGCCCACCTCATCGCCGACCGGTTCGGCGAGGCCCTGGAAACCCTGCCGCGCACGGTGCGCTGAAGCCTGCCCGCGCCCCACCGCCGCTCTCTTCCCCCTGCTCCCCGCCGACGCCGCCACGAGAGGGACCCATGAGCCTGCCCCACGGCACCCACGTGATCCACGACGCCATCACGCTGCCGGCACCCCACGACACTGTCCGCGCCCGGGCAGTGCACCGGGCCGAGTACCCGGTCGTGCTCGCGGACAGCGTGGAGGAAGCGGTCAAACACCTGCGGACCGTCGTCCCGGACCAGCGGATCGCCCTGGTCACCGACGACACCGTCGCTGCCCTGCACGGCCGGGAGCTGCGCCACGAACTTCACCGGCAGGGGGTGGTGAACACGATGACCACCATCACGCCCGGCGAGGAGAGCAAGAACCTTCGCACAGCCGAGCGCCTGCTCGACTGGCTGGCGGACAGCCGGATGCGCCGACGGGACGTACTGGTCGCGTTCGGCGGCGGGGTCGTCATCGACACCGCCGGCTGGGTCGCCAGCGCCTACATGCGCGGCATGCCCTATGTGAACCTGCCGACCACCCTGCTGGCCGGTGTCGACGCGGCCCTGGGCGGGAAGGTGGCCGTCGACCACCCGCGGGCCAAGAACCTGATCGGAGCCTTCCACCAGCCCACCGCGGTCATCGCCGCCACCCCGTGGCTGGCCACACTGCCCGCTCGGCACGTGCGGGCAGGACTCGCCGAAGCCGTGAAGAAGGGCGTCATCGCCTCCCCGGCCCTCTTCGAGCTGATAGAACGAGACCTTCCCGAAATCCTGGCGCTGGAGCTCCCGATACTGCACCGCCTCATCCACGGCGCCGCCACGGTCAAGTGCGCGCTCATCGACCGCGATCCCTACGAAGAGGACCTGCGCCGCCCCCTGAACTTCGGGCACACCATCGGCCACGCCGTCGAAACGGTCACCGGGTACGGTCCCGTACTCCACGGAGAAGCAGTCGCGTTCGGCATGGCCTGCGCCGCCCGCATCTCCCACAGCCGCAGCTGGATGACCGACACCGCACACACACGCCTGCTCACCGTCCTCCAACGGGCCGGCCTCCCCTGCGACAGAGCACACCTCCCCGCCCCCGTCCACCCCGAGTCCGTGATCGCCGCGCTCGACAAGATCCGCCTCATCCGCGACGGCCAGCTGCGTTTCGTCCTCCCCATCGACATCGGCACCACCGCCGTCACCGACGACGTGACCGACGACGAGATACGACAGGCCATCAGCCGGCCACCCCACCCGCCTACCACACGGAATACCGAGAGAGCCGACACGGCAGCCCCCTGACCGGACCTCTCCACCACGCCCCGGGCGCGTCCCCTGGCCTCCCAGCCCTCTTTCCCTCCCTCCGCAGGAGCTCCCATGGTGGAAGAAGCCATCGGTATCGACGTCGGCGGCACCAAGACCCTCGCCCTGCGTATCCAGCCCGACGGGAACGCCACCGCACGCGCCTGTGTACCGACCCCACGCACCGGGCCCCGCGACCTCCTCCAGCTGCTGTTCAGCCTCACCGACCGCCTGCGCACACCCGCCACCTCCACCATCGGAGTGGCCCTGCCCGGACTGGTCGACACGACCACCGGCGCACTGCGGCACGCACCCGGCTTCGACTGCGACGACCTGACCGTTCGCAGCCAGATGGAACAGGCCACACAACTTCCGGTAGTCACCGACAACGACGCCCGCGCCGCCGCCTGGGCCGAACACCGCGTCGGCTCCGGCCGCGACTACAACAACCTCATCGTGATCACAGCGGGAACCGGATGGGGATGCGGCGTCATCACCGACGGGAAACTCCTGAAGGGATCACACGGGTTCGCCTGCGAGGTAGGGCATCTGTTCGTCGACTCGGAAGGCCCCCTCTGCTACTGCGGCCGCACCGGCTGCGCCGAGGTGAGCGCCAGCGGAACAGCCATCAGCCACCACGGCCGGGCCGCGGGCTTCGCGGACGGCGAGACGGTGACCCGGGCGGCCCGAGAAGGCGACCCCGACGCCCAACGCATCCTCCACACCGTCGGCACAGCACTGGGACGAGGCGCCGCCACACTGGCCGATCTCCTGGACCCGGCCCTCGTCATCGTGGGCGGCGGTGCCGCCGACGCCGAAGAACTGCTCCTCGCACCCGCACGTACCGCGATGCGGGACAGCCTGACCGCGTCACGACGCCGGCCAGACATCCCACCCATGGTCACAGCGGCGCTAGGCAACGACGCAGGCGCAATCGGTATCGCCCTCCAAGCCCTCGGCGGGAAACCCACGCCATCTCAGCGCCAAGGCTGAGCTACATCACTGGAACAAGTTCTAGGTCTGCGTGCGAGTGCACATCCAAACGCCACCCAACAGCTCTACCCGAGGTGAGCGCACAGTTGGCCTAACTGGCCAACTACGGCGCTAAGTCACACCTTCGGTGGGTGCGCGGTGCGGCCGCCATTTCCGTGTCGGGCTCCGCGGGCCCTGGGAAATGCGGGCCACCCGCACACCACGCACCTCTCGCGCCTGACAGAAAGCGGGAACTTCGCCGCCACAGCGGCGGACGCCTCTGGGCGGGCGGTTTCCCGGTGTCAGGCCGGTCGGGGACGGCCGAGGGCGTGCCGCTGGTCATCCTGAGCGGCGCCGCGGATGGGCGAGCGGGCGGCTGAGGGCGTAGGAGTGGAAGAGTGCACCTCTCGCCGCCGGTCGAGCCGATGCTGGCCCGCTCCGTCACCACGATGCCGTCCCCCACGGCTCGAACGCTGCTGTTCGAGCAGAAGGCGGACGGTTTCCGTTCCCTCGTGTTCACCGGGCAGGAGCCATACATCCAGTCCAGGCGCGGCGCGGATCTGGGCGGGACCTTCCCCGAGCTCGCACGCGCCGCGTCCGAGCTCGGGGTCGAAGCAGTTCTCGACGGCGAGCTCGTGGTGTGGGAAGCGCACGGGCTCGACTTTCCCGCGTTGCAGGAGCGGGCCCGGCGCCGGGGAGCCACCGCACAGCGCGCGGTGCGGGAGCGGCCGGCCCACCTGTTCCTGGTCAGGCCCGGCATCTGCTCGACGAAAGTTCGCCGTCCGCATGCGGCATCTGAACAGAAGAACCTGCGGACGCGCAGGCACAGAACGACCCGCCGTCCCGCGCTGGGCACATCGGCGGGAAACCGCAGGTAGGAGCTGTGTATTCGGCTCGAAGAGCACCCACAGCTCGGACATACCGCCTCGGCCGTCGTGCTGCGGGCCTCGACGCGTACCACCTCGTCGCACACGTCCACCGACAGCACCGACACGTCCGCAACCGACGGGAACAACAGAGCTTCCAGCCGGAGCAATCCCTCTTCCACGACCTCGAACTGTCGGCCACCCCAGGATCGGCCCTGATCGTTTTCAGGCAACTTTCCAGAAGCTGCCGCAGACGTCAGCCGTCACTCAACGTATGCGCTTCACGGAAACTGAGCCAGAACCTGAGAGCTGACACCACTTGTCGGTCAAGGCGACAGCACCTGATGTTGCCGGAGAGTGATATTGCCGAGTTCTGACACCGCTTGGGTCCTTGCGGCGGAAGCATCGAGGCGCTTCCGCCGCAAGGACCGGACTTCAGACGGCGGGCAGGATCTTCCAGAAGGTGACGTTGGAGTTGGAGCGGTTGGAGTAGGAGTTGGTGTCGACGTCGTTGCGGGCGCCGGTGAGGGTGCTGGCCTGGTTTGTCTCCAGGAAGCCGCCGAGGTCCTTGTAGGTGCTCCACAGCTGGACGGTGTCGTTGAAGCGGACGAGGCCGTCCTGGGGTGCGGAGGTGATGTCGAAGATCTGCCAGCGGCTGCTGTTGCCGTCGCGGTCCTTGCCCCAGGCCGTGGTGACCTCGTACAGGCCGCCGCCCGTCTTCTGGACGCTGGTGGCATCTCCGTTGCCGGCGTCGAGGTAGCCGCCGTTGCCGGTGTAGAGGTTGCGCAGGTAGATGATCTCGCCGCTTTTGACCGGCGCTCCGATGGCCGCGCAGGACCCGGAGACGATCTCCCAGGTGCTGCTGGCCGGCTCACGGTTGGCGACCACCGCGGTGGACACTTGGTACTTCGCCCCCGGGGCGCTGGAGCCGCCGTTGACGTCGAGGTACCCTCCGTCGCCCGAGTAGAGGTTTTGAAGTTGGAGCCGGTCCCCGTAGTGCAGTTCGTTCGCCATCGCTGACTCCCCTTCCACGAACTTCCAGCCGGGAGCGCGCCATTGGGCGCTCATGCAAGCTGATCCCGGCATGGACCATGCTTCCGGCAATCGCCACCGACACGCCCGGACGAACCGGATGATCACACCTTCGCGGGAAGAACATTGACAACTGCCCATATTCCGGCACACTGTGCCGACGGAAGAAGCGCCGGTCACGTGGTGGCGTCCGTTCTCATCAACAATTTGCGGATCAGCGATCGACAAGCGCTGCCCAACTCATCGACAAGCGGTGTCAGTTTTCAACCTACAAAGCCAGGCTGCTCGCCCTTCGGGCGAATACTGCAACTCTCGAATACCGACACTCCACCAGTGGACCCGCATGACGGCGGAAGGTCTCATCGGTGATTTTGTCGGGGTGAACGGGGGTCTGGCCCAGGTTGTGTGGCGTGGTTACGTAGCGTCATGCGAGAAGGACTCGCTTGCGTAGGAGTCGGAAGCCGGCGCGTCCGAACATTTGCCGTTTCAGCATCTTTACAGTTACGTGGAATCTGGCCGGGGGTGATCATGTCCCCTCGGTGTGACTGCGGACTTGGGAGATGTGTTGGGCGGCACGGTGGTGCTGGCGGAGAAGTGGCCGGTGTTGGGGCGGCACGAGCGGGCAGCGGGCTGGTTGCAGGTGTGGGCGGACCTCGAACGTGCGCCTCGGACGATCGATGCGTACGCGCGGGGGTTGGCCGAGTACCTGCTCGTGTGTGAGCGGGAGGGCGTAGATCCACTGACGGCGAACCGGGCTCATGTCGCGCTCTTTGTACGGGAGTTGACTTCACACCCCAGTCGGCGGGGGGCGAATGTGGTGTCGATCGACTCGGGGGTGGGGCTGGCGAACGCGACGATCCAGCAGCGTCTGGTGTCGGTGCGGTTGTTCTACGACTTCCTCATGGAGGAGGGGCTGCGCGAGTCCAATCCGGTGGGACGGGGCCGCTACACGCCCGGCCGCCGGCAGGCTGGGCAGCAGCGTGGCCTGGTGCCCCGGCTGACGAAACTGCCGTGGATCCCCAGCGAACAGCAGTGGCTGGACATTCTGCGGGTCGCGCGGGACGAGCCGATCCGCAGCCGGGTGATGCTGGCGCTGGCCTACGACGCCGCGCTGCGGCGCGAAGAGCTCTGCTCGCTGCGGACCGACGACCTCGACCCGGCCCACCGCACGCTGCGGGTGCGGGCGGAGACGACGAAGAACAGGCTGGAGCGCGTGGTGCCGTACTCGGCCTCGACCGGGGTGCTGCTGTCGGGCTACCTCACCCACCGGTCCACTCTGAGCAGGGCCCGTGGACCACTGTTCCTGTCGGAGTCCAGGCGCAACCACGCCCAGCCGCTGAGCTTGTGGACGTGGTCGAAGGTGGTACGCCGGATCGCACTGGAGGCGGGCGTCCCGCGGTTTTCCACGCACACCACCCGGCATCTGTGTCTGACCGATCTAGCCCGGATGGGCTGGGAGTTGCACACGATCGCCACCTTCGCCGGCCACCGCAACACCGACTCGACGCTCCAGTACATCCACCTGTCCGGCCGGGATCTGGCCGAGAAGCTCAGCCGCGGCATGGAGCACATCCACGCCTGGCGGATCAACATGCTCACCAGCACGGTCACCGCGGCGACCACGGAGGTGCCCCGGTGACGGCTCTGACGTCCGTGGCGCTCGCTGACGACGGCGACACGGGACGCTGTTCCTGCTCAACCGCAGCCCCCACGTCGACGACCTCACCACCGGGCTCTTCGAGCGGATCCGCCGCGAGAAGCTGATCCCCGACCTGCGTCTCAACACCCTGCATGCCGTCCAGCGGGCGGTGGCCGCCCTCGGCTACTGCGATCCGCCAGGCTCAGGCACCGGCCGCCGCACGGCGAAGGCGGCCGGCGGACCGGAGACCTGGTCCCAGTGGGCGGACCGGTGGCACGCCACCTCGACGCTGACGCCCCGCGTTCGCGGCAGTATCCGCTCCAACCTGCTCAAGGTCGGCCGCTGGCTCGCCGCCGAACACCCCGACCTCGCCGATCCCACCGCCTGGACCCGGCAGTCCTGCGCGGCCTGGATCGCCGCCTTGGACCGGATGAAGGTCGGCGACTTCGTCGAACGCACCGCCGGGCTGAAAGACCGCATCGGCAAGCCATTGGAGGCATCGACCAAGGCCACCCAGCTCACCGCGCTGCGAACGTTCTTCCGCGACTGCCAGGAATAGGAATGGCTGCCCCGGCGGTTCGACCCCCAACGCGCTCTGGCCACCCCGCGCAGCATCGCCGCCCTGCTCGGCCCGAACCTCCGAGTGATCGCGGACGAGATCTGGGCCAAGCTGCTGTGGGCCGGACTGAACCTCGAGACCGCTGACCTTCCACAGACCCGGGCCGGACTGTTCTACCCGCTGGCGCTGGTCCGCGCGGTCACCCTGACCTGGCTGTTCAGCGGCCAGCGCAGTGACGAGATCGCCCGCCTTCGGCAGGGCTGCATCCGCTGGCAGCACGACGGGACAGCCATCGACGGCGACTCCCAGCAGGTCCTGGCCCGCGACGCGGTCTGCCTGCTGGACGTCCCCACTCACAAGACCGGCACCGCGTTCACCAAGCCCGTCGATCCGATCCTCGGGCAGGCCATCGATGCCTGGCAGACCGTCAGACCCTCCCAGCCCCGCTTCGTCGACCGCAGGACCGCCGAGCAGGTGGACCTGCTGTTCGCCTTCCGGGCCCGGCGAATATCCCCGGCCTACATCAACAACACAGTCATCCCGATGCTCTGCCGCAAGGCCGGCGTCCCGGCCGCCGATATTCGCGGGAACATCACCAGCCACCGGGCCCGGTCCACGATCGCCAGCCAGCTCTACAACGCCAAGGAGCCGATGACCCTGTTCGAGCTGCAAGCCTGGCTCGGCCACCGCTCGCCCCAGTCCACGCAGTACTACGCGAAGATCACCCCCAACACACTCACCAAGGCATACACCGAGGCCGGGTACTTCGCCCGCAACGTCCGCACCGTTGAGGTCCTCATAGACCGCGATGCCGTCGCCTCCGGGGCCGCGGCCTCCGGCGAACCGTGGCAGTACTACGATCTCGGTCACGGCCTGTGCTCCTACACGTTCTTCGAACAATGCCAGCACCGCATGGCATGCGCCCGCTGCGATTTCTACACGCCCAAGGCTTCGACCCAGTCTCAACTCCTCGAAGCCAAAGCCAACTTGCAGCGTATGCTCGTGAGCATTCCGCTCACCGAGGAAGAACGCGCCGCCGTCGACGACGGCCAGAGCGCCCTCGACCGCCTTCTTGAGCGCCTTGCCGAGGTGGCCACCCCAGCCGGCCCGACTCCGAGCGAGCTCCGCGCCGAACCCGGCCGACCCCTGCCACTGACCGTCCGATCACCACCCGACCCCACCGACCGAAAGTGCTGCTGACATGCGCCCCACCCTCTTCACCGTCGACCTTCCAGGCCCGGGACGGCTGAGCACCATGGCCAAGCCCCGTGGCAATGACTGGCTCGAGGACGAGATGACCGCGCTGAGCGTCTGCGGCGTCGACACCCTGGTCTGCGCGCTCACCGGACTCGAACTCGACGAACTCGGTCTCGCCGACGAGCCCCGGGCAGCCGTGGCCGCAGGGCTTCGGTTCGTCGCGATACCCATCCCCGACCGCACCGTCCCCGACCTCGCCACGATCCTGCCCACCCTGCGGAGACTCGCCAAACAACTGGACGACGGCGCACACATCGTCACCCACTGCCGTGCCGGCATCGGACGCTCATCCCTCCTCGCCGCCGCGCTCCTCATCCTCAACGGCGTCGATCCCAACACCGCCTGGGCCCAACTGGAACGAGCTCGTGGGCTTGCCGTCCCGGACACCGCAGAGCAGCGAGACTGGACCATGGAACTACTCAAAACCAAAGAATGTTGACAAATCAGATTCCACAGAATGATCCTGTTCACGGCGCCTTCCACATGGCCGGAGTTCCACTGTGTGGTCAATCCGGCGTGCACGGCGGTGTAGTCGCTGTTCAGTCCGTTCGCGAAGGTGCTGATCCCGGGCAGACCTGCGCCTGTGGCCTCTGCGATCCACTCAGGAAGCCGGTCGCCGTCGAGCAGAGTGAGCATCTCGGCGAAGGAGTTGACCAGCTGGGCGGTGGTGTCCAGTTCAGGGCAGTGGGCCAGGAGGGACTTGCGTTGGATGGCTTCTTCCGCGGTAAGGCCGTCGGGGTGGCGGGTGAGCCACTCGGTGGCCTCGCGGACGGTGGGTGGCCGCGGTGGCGGTGGAGGGCCGTCCGGGGAGAGCAGGTCGCGCCGCTTCCACACTCCGAACTGGGTGTATCCGCCGCGGTAACCGCGGGCGGTGATCTCACCGAGGAGCGCCATGCCGCTGATCTTGCCGCCGGTCTCTTCCCATCGTCGCAGCATGTAGGGCTTGTAGGGGTCGAGCTTGACGCTGCGCGGGGCCTGCGGGCCCTTCATCATGTCCTGCCACTGCTCGGCCTCGGCGTAGCGGCGCACGGTGTTGCGGCTCCAGCCCAGGTGCCGGGCGACGGCGCGCTGGCTCATCCCGCTGGCCAGGAGTTGGTGGGCCACGGCGTGGTTGGCGCGTCGTCGTTCGGCCATGCGCCCGGTCGGGTCCACTGGCTCACCGTCGTCGGTGGTGCTGGTCTCGGCAGGCAGGGGCGTCTCCCACTGGGGTTGGGGTTCCGGCTCGGATTCGGGAACGCTGCGCAGGCATGGGCGGTGATCGGTGACGACGCGCTCGACGGCGCGGACCAGGTTCGCCCACAAGTGGTAGCGATCGGCGACCTGTTGGGCCTGCGGCGCTGCGTTGCCGGCCGCCTCGGCGTACGCGCTGGCCCTGTCCCGGCAGATCACCTCGATTTGCGGGTGCCTGGCCAGCCACGGGGCGAGCGTGGCCGCGTCGCGCTCGGGCAGCAGGTCCAGGACCTCGTGGGTAACTGCGTTGGTGATCACCGTGCCATAGGTCTGGCCCTTGCGCAGGGCGAAGTCGTCGACCCCAACCGCCGTCGGGGCGCCGACGGCGCGGTCTGGCAGTTCCATGACGCGGCGCAGCAGTGTGCTGCGGCTCGCGCGGATGCCCAGCAGCGTGGCCATCCGCGCTCCGGCCCGCCCGGCCAGGGCCAGGCCCAGTCCAGCGACGGACGCGCGCTGTCTTTCGGTGACTTGGCCGTGGCGGCGCGTCAGCCCGTCCACCTGCTCGACGAATGTCTTGCGCCGGCACGTGACGTCCGGGCAGGCGAACCGGCGTACCCGCAGCGCCAGGACCACTGGCCGGCCGCAGCTGGGCAGGTCCGACGGATAGCGCAGGTAGGAACCGTGGATCCGGTCAGACCGTGTTCCGCAGTCGGGGCAGGCCGCACCCGGGGTGGCCACGCGGGCCTCGATCCGCACCACCGGACCGGATGCTTCGGCACAGACGACCTCCATCTGAGACAGCGATGGGAACAGCAACTCGGCGAGCCACGACCACGATTGCGACACAGCCGCTGAATGTCCGCCGCCCCCGGAACCGGGCTGACGAGTTTCGGACGATCTCCCTGCCCCGCCGACCCACAGAATCCGTCACCCAGCGTCACCGACCACACAACCTGGGCCAGACCCGTGAACGGGAGCCACTGCATCGGCGAGTTTGGGAGCCACTTTGCTCCATCTGTGACGAGGATGGGCCCGGCACAGGTCCATGATCGTCAACGGGTTCGGGAGCCACCCCTGTCGGGTGACATCACGCCTGCGGATGTGGAGTGTCCGCCGTGGTCCGGAAGTGTTTGGCGATAGTTTGGCTGTCCCGGGTCCTGCTGGTCCGTGTCCCTGACAGGCACGGTTCGGAAGGGCCCGGCCTCGCGTGCGGCCGGCTATTGGTCGGCGGTGCGCTTAATGACGTGCGCTCAGCCGTCTACGGGGATCGGTCGGTCCGGTGGGCCGTCGGTCAGCAAGGACGCCAATAGTTTCGGCAGCTCAGCCGGCCGCAGCACATCTGAGGTCGCGGCCAGTTCCGCTGTGGTCCACCAGCGGTGCCCGGTGATCGCGGCCTTCTCGATCTCTTCGAAGGCCGAGGTATCGACCTGGAACGCAGGCACCCGGGCCATGTAGTAGCGCTGGCGAACCTCATAAGCGACGCCGCCCCGGACCGCTGTCCACGGGCGCCCTCGCCAAATCTCCGGACCCAGTGAGAGGTTCGTCAGCCCGGTTTCTTCCTGCAACTCCCGCAGGGCTGCCTGCTCGTGGCTTTCGCCTGGCTTGAGCCCGCCTCCAGGGGTGAACCACCGAACGGAACCGTCCTCCTTGTTCAGGGCAGAGAACAGCAGTAGCCGACTGGCGTCGTCCAGCAACACCACGCGCGCGCTCGGGCGCGGCACCAGGCTTCCCTCCGGTTTCATCACCTCATCAGGTTAGAACCGCGGTCCCTGGGTGACCAACGGAGCTGGTCACTGGGCTGAGCTTTCACGCAAGTCTGGTCAGAGCCGGATTCAGAGAGCCTCATGACCGTGCAGCGGCCTGGCGGTCGGCTTCGGTGGACTGGAAGCGGTAGGACTCGGTGCCGGTCTGGATCAGCGCGGCTTCCACGTCGTCAAAAGGCGCTGGGTGGTCGAGCGCAGCATCGGATGGATCATGATGCACCGCCGCCTCGCCCGCGACTACGAGACCCTCACCACCAGTTCCGAAGCCATGATCCACATCGCCTCGATCGACAACCTCGCCAAACGCATAACGGACGAAGCCACCCCCACCTGGCGAGGAACCTACTAGGGCAGAAAGGGCAATCCGCCTAGATCAAACGCCCTCTTAGAGGCCGCCGATCTTGACGGGGAACTTCTCGATGACGGCGACGACCTTCGTCGGGTCGTCTTCGTTGATCAGCTCGACCGGCTTCTCCAGCTGGAAGAGGTCGCCACGGGGCGGGAACTGGGTCAGCTGTCCGATGAGGACCATCGGTTCCTTGGTGACCAGCACGATCGGTTCGTCGTCCTCGGGCCGGTCGATGGTCATCGTGAAGCTCGTGACCTCGCGGAACTCGTACCTGGGCGGGAACTTCTGAGTCAGCCGCAGGATGGAGGGCGAGTCAACGTCGACGTCGTTTTGTTCGAAGGCGAAGTCGGGGTTCTGCTCGCGGGGACCCCCCTCGTGCATCTTGTGTCCGACGATCCGCATCCGGACGGAACTCTCGTCCCCCGGATTGACGTCGACGCGGTACTTCCTGCCACCGCTGAAGTCAACAGACACGGGGACGCCGTTGACCTTCATCGGGGTGTTGATAGCGATGGCGGAGCAGGGGATTTCGGCGCCGATCGGCGGAAGTCCATTCGACATAACGTCAGGGTCCTCACCTGAGAAGGGGGCTTGCTCAGGCTCATCCAAATGGCAGGGGTGCTCACCCTCGTGCCATTCACTCCTTCGTGGGCGCGTTCCAGCCGAACAGCAAACAGAGCGCATCACCGCTGATGCTGATGGCCAAGTCGAGGCACAGGGAATAGAGAACGTCCGCTGCTGCTCCGAGCCTTTCCCGAGGCGATCTCGGAGCTGGCCAGCCTCCTGACACCCGGCGACACCCGCCGCTGACGGCACGGCGCGGGCGGGAACGCGGCCGCCTGGGTGTGCGGGGGCGTGCTGGGATGGGCGCCGAACCGGCCCTCGGCGTCCTGGCGGCCCCGCATCGCTTCCCGGGCGCCGATCTCACTCGAACGGGGGTATTTCCGCTGGTCAATGGGGCTGTGCGGGGTTGTCGCCCCTACCGTGGTCACCGGCGTGGCGGCGGTCTTGAAGTGCTGTCGCGCGATCACCGCCGTTCGGGCGGACACGTCTTCCTCCAAACGGCCCCTGCCCGTGAGGGGCGGGGCCAAGAAGGGCACCACCATGCGCACCCGATACCTGGCCCTTGTCACCGCCGTTGCGTCCGTGCCGCTCCTCGCGGGGTCTGCTTCGGCGGCGCCGGCGGACCTGAACGCCCCCTACGCCCGTGCCGCCGCGAAGGTGAGCGCGAACGGAACGCTCCTGGCCACCAAGAACGTCGCCTCTTCGGAGCGCCTGGAGGGACGGCCCGCGGGGTACTACTGCGTGGCGGTCTCCGATCCCACCATCGACCTGCGCAACGCGGCCGTCCTCGCCACCGTCAACAACAACCGGTCCATGATCACCGCCATCCCCAACAGCAACTGCAACGGCAAGACCCGCACCATTACGGTGGTCACGAGCAACTACCACAACGACCCGGCCGACGTCCCCTTCACCGTCGCCGTCCTGTAACTGACAGCCGGGGCGCCCAGCCGGTGCGACCGGACGAAGACCCCCGGGGGTCTTGCCCGGCGAAGGCACCGGGTGGGCATACCGGGCGACTGCCGGGCCGGTGAGCAACTCGCACCGGCCCGGCGGGTCCCCGCCCGCACTCGGGGAGGATCCGGACGGCCAGCAGCGAGACCCCGCGGACACACGACCGCCCGGGGCGCGGTCAGGACCTGGACGGCGAACTGGTCAACGAGACTCCTCATCGGGTGCCTGCAATGTCCCGCAGAGGTCGTAAGCGACCGGGCAGTGCCAGGGCTTGGCGCCGGTCTCGTTTTGCTGTTCCTCGCCTCCCGTGCCTCGCGGCCACCGGCGCCCGTGCCAGCCGACCGGTCGAGCGCGGCGGTGGGCGAAGCCGCCGGGTGCCCACGAGCCGTGACCTGCGGCAAGGGAGCGCGCCGCGGCCGTTACTCGGTGACCCTCTCGAAGCTCTCCACCACCAGCACCAACTCCTCCACGACGATCTTCGTGGCGGTACTACTGAGCGACAGCGCCGAGCACTGCGCCGACTTGCCGTCGTCGCCGTTGAGTACGAGGTGGCCGTCGCGGCGCTGCGCGGTGCCCTCCAGCACGGTCTCCCGCCAGTCCCACAGCTCGCGGTTGGCGGTGAGGCCGTTCCTGGAAAAGAACGCTGGATGCTCGAAGAAGCTGTCCACGAAACTGCACGCCCCGGCACCGACGGTTCCACGGGACAGCGACACGGGTGTCGCCCTGCTGCGGCAGCACTGATCACGAAGTGTTCAGCCGGCGGCACAAGTCGGTGTCGTTCACGCCAGTTCCGAACAACTGTCCTTCCCGGCACCGGTGTGCGCTTCGCTCAGCTGTATCAGCTCCTTGCGGCGCTGATGCGCGGCTGCCGACATGGAGCGGCCCGGGCCGCGGCTGGAGAGCGAGGAGGTGACGGTGACGACGAGCGAGATCGGCACGAGCGGTTCGGGTGCATCCGGCGACCTGGACCCGGCAACCGAACCTTCGGCGGCCGGGCGGCTGACGGCCGTCCGGGAAAGCGTGCGCGTCGGCCTGACTGCCGTTGTCGGCTCGGACGGTACGGTACGCAGGCCGTGCGCGAGCCGGGCGCTGGAGTCGGCGCTTCTGCTGGTGCTGTTGCGCCGGTGCGGCAGCCACCCGCAGGAGCAGCGTGAACTCGCGGCGTACCTGGGCGGCCCGCAGGCGCGAGCTGACGCGTTCGGCACAGCCATGGCGCGGGCCGCTCTCGACGGCCTCAGCCCCGGCACCGATGTGGTGGGCAGTCAGCTGCTGGCCGGGTTCGACCACTTCTCACGCGTGCGCAAGCGGCTGCTGTTCGACGTGTACCTGGCCGTGGCCGGCGCGGCCCCGTTCGATGAGTCCATGCTCCGCCCGCCCCGCGAGCCGGACCGTAGCGCAGACGCCGGTAGCGACAGCGGCGGCGGCGACAATACGGTCACCTGGATTGAGATGATCATGCTGAGTGTGCGGGTCGTGGTCGCGCACGGTCTCGGCGCGGGCGACCAGGTCACCGAGTGGGAGCGTGGGCGGCTGCTGGAGCTGCTGGGCTCCAGCCGGACACCGGTGTGGGAGAACTACCCCGCCGCCCACTTGATGGCGCTGCTCGCGGTCCACGAGTTCGCCCCGGGGCATGCGCTCGTTCAGTCCGGTGTGGCCGCCGTGCTGGCGTGCCGGAACACGGACGGGGGTGTGCCGAGCATGGCGAACCTGGACGTGTTCAGTACCGGCCCCGCCGGGCTGGCCCTGGCACGGGCGGGAGCTGACCGTGGTCTGCTGCACCGCATGTGCGACTACCTGACCGGTCAGCAGATGCCCGATGGTGGGTGGGCGTTCGGCGAGCACATGGGGCACAGCGACGTGGACGCCAGCTCCTACGCCGCGGCGTGCCTGGCCGCCGTCGACCCCGCACGCCACCGGCCGGCCCTGAAGCGGGCGGGCGGGTACTTCCGGAGCATCGCCGGCAGAGACGGCGGGTTCCCCACCTACATGAAGGGCGACCCGTCCGAGGTCGGCATGACCGCCGGCGCCCTCTGCGCCCTGGCCTGGAACGGCGCCGCTCATGGTGACCTGCTGGCGAACGGGGCGCGCTGGCTGCTGGACGCACAGCACAAGGACGGCACGTTCGAGCGCAGCTGGAGCCTGAGCGAGGCGAACACGATCTGGCGGGCGATGTGGGCGCTGCACTCGATGCCCGAACCGGCCCGTACCACCCTGGCCCAGCGCATCGCCGACGCGAGCGACGCCTCCTACCGGTTCCTTGCCCGGGCCCAGAACGATGACGGCGGCTGGGGCTACCGCCCGGGCGACCCCAGCGATACCACCAGCACCAGCTACTCACTGCTCGCCCTGTCCGCGATGAACCGGCGCCGCCAGGAAGATCAGGTGGTGCGGGCGGGCGTGGAACATCTGCTGTCCCGGCAGCGACCCGACGGCACCTTCACCGCGCTGCCCGACCAGGTCGCCCCCCGCCCGCTGCTGTTCGACGTACCGGTCTTCACCGACATCTGGGTCCTGCTGGCCCTGACCGCTTGCGACACCGCCCCGGCCGAATGAGCCGGGACCCGGCGGACTCACCCGCCACCGGCGGGCTACAGCCCGCGTGCCCCGTCCGTACGCCGAGGCCCCTACCGGTCGACCGGCCCTCTCTGCTCGACCTCCCCGAAGAATTGGGGCGTTTGCGTGCCGAGCTGCCGGTGGCGCCTTTGGCCTTCCCCGACGGCCCGCCGGGCTGGCTGATCACCCGCTACGACGACGTCCGAACCGCGCTGGCCGACCCCCGGCTCAGCTCCCGGCGCCCCCATCTGAACTCCCACATCCGCGCCAGCCTCATCACCCCGGCGGAGATGACCGTCCTGCGCCCCTCCGACCTGCTCACCAGCGACCCGCCCGAACACACCCGCCTGCGCCGCCTGGTGGCCGGCCAGTTCACCACCCGCCGGATCAACCAGCTCGCCCCACGGATCCAGACCATCGTCGACGACCACCTCGACGTCATGGCCGCCGCGCCCGGGCCGGTGGACCTGATGGCCACTGTCGCCCAGCCCGTCCCCTGCCTGGTGATCAGTGAACTCCTCGGCGTCCCCTTCACCGACCGCGACCAGTACCAGCGCCTGACCGCCGAACTGCTCTCCCTGGACCGCACCCGCGACCAGCTCCTGGCCAGCAAAGCCGAGCTGAAGGACTACCTGCTGCAACTCATCCGCGTCAGGCGCGTACAGCCTGCCGACGACCTCCTCTCCGGCCTCCTCCACGCCCAAGCCGACGACCCGACGCTGACCGACGACGAGATCGCCGCCCTGGCCCAGCTCATCCTCATCGCCGGACACGAGACCACCGCCAACGTCCTCGGCCTCGCCACCCTTCTCCTGCTGCACCCACCCCGCCTGTGGGACACCGCGCGCCGCCGACCCGATCTGGTCGACGACGTCATCGAGGAGACCCTGCGCTACGCCACCGTCCTCCAGTTCGGCCTGCTGCGCGTGGCCCGCGAACCCCTCACCATCGCCGGACAACCCATCCAGACCGGCGAGCGGGTCGTCCTCCACCTGCCCGCCGCCAACCGCGACCCCAACCGGTTCACCGACCCCGACCACTTCGACCCCCACCGCCCCGACGCCGCCAAACACCTCAGCTTCGGCCACGGCCCCCACCACTGCATCGGCGACCAACTCGCCCGCACCGAACTGCGCACCCTGCTCACCACGATGCTGAACCGCTTCCCCGACCTGCACCTGGCCACCGCCCCCGACCAGATCCCCACCCACACCCACCGCGTCATCCACGGCCCCGCGCAGCTCTTCGTACACGTCACCGCCTGAGCCCCCACCGCCCGGCCCCGGCAGGAAGGAATCATGCGGTGGCGACGCCAACATCCAAGGGCCGCGGCCCGTACGCCGCGTACACCTTCGACTTCGACGGCACCCTCGCCGACACTGCCGCCGTCAACCATGCCGCGGTGCTGGCCTCGCTCGCCGCCCATGGCATCACCATCACCCCCACCTGGCTGGCCGCCGAACCCGTCTTCACCGCTGCCCAACTGCGCCGGCGTCTGACCCTCCCACCCGCGGCCCTGCCCGAGGACACCTTCGTCCACGCCGCCCGCGCCTACTGGTTCGCGCACACCGACCAGATTCTCCCGATCACCGCGGCCGCCACCGCCGCGCGCACTGCCGCCGCACACGCCGCCGTCGCCGTCGTCTCCGCCAACTACAGCGACGTCGTCCGCGCGGGCCTGACCGTCATCGGACTGGACGACCTGCCCTGGACCATCGTCGGCCGCGACCACGTCGCCCACCCCAAGCCCGCCCCCGACGCATACCTGCACGCCGCCCAACTCCTCGACGTACACACGAGCCAGTGCCTGGCCCACGAGGACACCGACGAAGGCATCACTGCCGCCACCACAGCCGGCCTGCACGTCCTCGACATCCGACAGCTATCTTGGCGGTGACTCCCGCAAAGGTGCTGACCAGGTGGTGTCCGGCGACTCTGACCATCGACCGGTCGACCCGGCCCGCGAGATTTGCGTCGGCCTGAACCGCGAGGGCAGGAAACCGTGAGCCCCTGACCGCATCGGTCCGGGGCTCACTCGCGAATCCGCGGGGGCCGGATGTTCACGCACGCGATGCGATGCGATACGTCACCGCGGGCCCACTCTGAAGGGACCGCAGAAGCTGCCCCGATGGGACGAAGGGCAGCATCTCCGTACGCAGGGGGCAACGGTCTGCCGGGGGTCTTGGTGATGGCCCAGTCCGCCGCTTCACACGTGGTCCGGGTCGGCGGGCCTGTCAGTTGGTGAAGCGGGGCTGGCCGGGGCCGCGGTGGACGAGGAGGAGGCCGTCGTCGGGAGCCCCCGGGCCCTGGCGCAGGGTCATCAGGGCCGGGGTGGTGGTGCAGGGGTGGCCCTCGACCGTTTCGGGTGTGCTCCAGCCGCCCCCGTCGTAGCGGGTGTGCATCAGTTCCTCGCTGTCGGCCGCCGGGTAGACGGCGTGCAGGTGATCGTCGTACGCGGCGAGGGCGACGGTGTCGCGGGCTTCGGCTCCTTCCAGCACAGCAGGGGCTGTCGTAGTCCTTTCCCCGGTCCGCGCGAACACGTCCTTGAGGCCGGTGTGCGTGTGGGTGAGCTTGTTACGGCGCAGTCCGGCTTCGGCGGCCAGGGAGACGACGGTCAGCTTGCGGGACTGGGGGCTTCGGCCTCCGCCCGCTGCGGTCATATCGGCACCGGCAGGTGGGGAGGCCATCGGTCATCTCGTGCGGGCCCCAGGTCACCGGCGGCGGGCACCCCTCAGGGGCAACTGGCGGGCAGGCCGTGCTGTGGGGGCGCCGACGGAGAGGGCGTCAAGAGCCGGCCGCGTACTGATGGGACAACAGCGCCTCCCCGTCGGCCGCTCCCCAGCCGTTCCCCCTGGGGAGCGGCTGGGGAGTCCCCGAGCGGGGTGGGGAGTTCGTGGGGAGTTTGAGCTGCACAAGCCCACACGACGCTGAAAGACGAGAAAGATGAATCACCGCAGGTCAGCACCCCCTTTGGCGGCGAATCAGCAGGTCAGCGCCCTGCCCCAGGGGCCTCCATGACGAAGTCCACCGGTTCGGACCTGGTTGCCGTTGAGACTACTCACGCCGACCCCTGACTCGGGCACGCAACCTCGATGCACCCATCAACCGCTTCAGCTCCCGTCGATCAGGGCGGCACAGGCGTCCCCCACGGCGACAGCCGTATTCACCGCCGAATCCGCCCCGGCCACCCCTCGCCGAACGTCTTGGCGCTTCGATGATCGCGCTGCGCGGCGTCCACCCGGGCTGGCTCGCAACCGACACCGAATCTCATTTCGCCCAGGATCCGGGCCATACCCGGACCAGGCCGGGCTCGAAGACCACCGAGGAACGCTTTTTTGCTGGTCACCAGCAGTGCGGAACGCATACCACCAGCAGACGAAGAATCTTTTGGTGTCGTACTCGCCGAAGAAGCTGGGCTTCTTCTAGACGTCAAAAAAGGGCGCCTGAACAGGTGTTTCACCTGTTCAGGCGCCCTCCCTGGAGCGCATCTAAGCAACGGGGTGAAGTGCGGAGTAACTCCCGATATCTCCCACTGCTATCCCACCTCTGACCAGCTGTTCCGGGGCATTTCCGGGCCAAGGCCCGGCTCATGTGTCCTCTGCACTGCGGTCCTGCCCCTCCCACCTTCGCATCGACTCCTCGATCAGGCTGTTGGCATGGTTCCGCGCCTCGGCCAGAAACTTGGCGTAGTAGCGGAAGAGGACCTGGATGCTCTGTCCGGCGCGGCGCGCACACTCTGCCGGGTCGACACCGGAGGCAAGCCAGAATGCGCCTTGCGAAGATCGTCACGATCAATTGGCGGCCATGCCGCCTCGGGGGAAAGCGCTGTTCCTGCGGTGACGGTCTGCCCATCATCACGCACTGGCTGCCCCCGGTCGGGCGCCGCAAAGTGTGTGTGCGCCAGATGTTCGCCTTGTTCGAAATCAGGTCCCGGCACCCACCCTTACGACGGACGAGCTACTTCCGCTGCGCCGCGTCATAACGTTCTCAGGGGTGCTGCGCGCACCGTGATAGGCCTGGCGGATGCTGAATCAGGAATCTCGCGCTGTGAGTGGACCGAAGACCGGGCTGACACGTCGAGGGTTGCTGCGGGCATCTGCCGTCGCGGGGCTTGTTCCACTTCTGGGAGCAGCTCCTGCACGCTCCCTGGCCACCCAGGGAACCCTTCTGCTGTGTGACCAGCGTTCGCAGTCGGTGATCCTCGTAGAGTCGCAGACGCTGCTGAGCACTCGGGGGCGATCGCTGGATCTGTCGCGGCTGTGGAGTTGGAATCCCGCGTCCGACCCCGGGCTTTCGGACCTCGCCCCGGCACGGAGCTGGGTGAACGTCAGCGAGGCGACGCAAGCGGTGACGAGCAGGGGGGTGTTCCTCCTCGCCAGTGCGTCGGGGGGGCTGGCGGTAGCTGTCAACCGGACCCGGGGCACCACGTACTGGGCGCAGGCCCTTCCGCGCGCCGACAACGTCCACAGCCTCGAGATGCTTCCGGACGGCAACGTCGCCATCGCTGCGAGCACCGGCGGGTACGTCCGTCTCTATGCGGCCTCGCAGGGGCCCCGGGCCAGCCGTTACGTGCAGTACAGGCTGGCCGGCGCTCACGCGGTTTCCTGGAGTGCGAGCCGGAACCTGCTGTGGGTCATCGGCACCAGCGAGCTCCACGGTCTGGCCCTCACCGGAACCGCCGCCCGGCCCGCCCTGACCCTGCGGTACCGCTACACGCTGCCCGCGACGGGGGGCCATGACCTGGCTCCGGTGCCGGGCAGCCCCGGCGACCGCTGGCTCAGTACGAGCAGGAACGTCTACCGTTTCTCGGTCGCCACGGGCACGTTCGCCAGGGCCACTCAGCCGCCCGGTCTCGACAGCTCCGGCGTCAAGAGCATCAGCCAGCATCCGGAGACCGGCCAGATCATCACGGTCAGGCCCGACGGACAGACCAGCTGCACCTGGTGCAGCTCGCAGGTCCGCTTCATCAACCCGGACCGCTACGACTCCCTGCCCTCGACGAGTATTTACAAAGCCCGTTGGTGGGTCTGACACTCCGGCCCGCGGCGGCACCTCCAACAGGCCGCCCTCAGGTGGTGGGTGCCTTGAAGATGTTCGGCGATCGTTCCATGCCGGTCAGGTAGACGGGTACCGCTCGATCGGACCGACGGAGCACACCTGTCAGATGTCAGCGCGGTCTCCCTCGGCGTGCCCCACGAGGCGATTTCCGGCGCCCGAGAGGCTGTACAGGGAGGCGACGCCAACCGAGTGCTCTCTCCGGTCACACCGGTGGCCTGACACTCGACAGCTCGGGTCGTCTTCGTCGGAGAACGTCACTCACCTACACATCACGCCGGCCCCAGGAATTTCGTGACGGCCCGGCGGACCGTCTCAGTCGCCTGGCCTGCCAAGGGCCATCACGGGGACCGTAGCCGGGTAGCAGTCGCTCGAATTCCGGCGTGTGCAACGTATTGCTCTCCACCAATAACGAAGAGCGATCACCCTGGTCGTCCAGACGGTGCAGTCCATGTCACCCCGGCTGGTGGCGGCCCTCGGCCACTTCAGCCGGTACCTCGTCCTGTTCGGCCTCCTGATCGGCACCGCGCTGTACACGCTGGTCGCACTGAGCCAGATCCGAGGGGAGGACGTCCCCCGGCTGAGTGTGACCTTCGCCGTCGCACTCGTCCTCGTCGACGCCGTGACCGTACTGTCCCTGCTCGCCTCCCTCCGGCATGCCGTGACAGGCGGCGCACTGGCCCGGGCCGTGGGTGAACGGCTGCGCGCCGTCGTCGACCAGACCTATCCCGCCGACACCCAGCCGCCCGTCCCGGGTCCGTACGTGGACCCACCGGACGGACAACTGCCGGTCCTGCACCGCGGACGGCCGTCCGTGATCGTCGCTCTGGACGAGCCCCGTCTGACCCGGCTCGCTTCCCGCAACGACGTCCGCGTCCGCTTCGTGCACGCCGTAGGCGACTTCGTCGGATCGGGAACGACGGTGGCGTATGTGGAGCCACCGGACGGCCGGGACGCCGACCGGGCTGGATACGAGCGGCTGGCCCGGCATATGGCCGCCTGCGTCCGCTTCGGGCCCAGCCGCACCGTGGAGCAGGACGTCGCGTACGGATTCCGTCTCCTCGCGGACATCGCCATCAGGGCGCTGTCCCCCGCCGTCAACGACCCGACCACCGCAGTTCAGGCACTGGACCAGATCGAGGACGCACTCCTGCGCCTGTCGGACCGGCCCCTCGGCCCCGCCTGGCTGGTGGACAGGCGCGGCCGGCCACGTGTTCACAGCTCCGCCCCCACTGGACCGATCTGATCTCCCTCGCCCTCGACGAAACGCTCCTCTACGGTGCCGCCAACCCGCAGGTCGTCCGACGCACGCCTGAACGCCCTGTTCGACCACCCGCTCGCCGTCACGACAGACGCACGCACAACACCGGTTGTCGAACGCCGTCAGGCGCTTGAGCGCCTGGCCGCAACCGCGCTGCCCGATCCGCTGCTGAACGCCATTGCGGCCCGGGCGGATCCGCGCGGTCTGGGAGGAGCCGAGGCAGGCAGTGACTGATCACCGGGCTCATGGCTCCCGGGGAGCGAGTGGGCCGGCAACCGGACGGTCTGTCAGGCCGAGAAAGTTCGCCCGAATCAAGCTGTGGCCGGGGTCTCGGGCACGGGGAACAGCCATCTCGCCGAGGCCCTGGCGAACAAGGCGACCGACGAGAGACGACGGTCTCCTGCGCCGGCGTGCAGCCTGCGCGGGACGGCTCCAATATGCGGGTCTCGATGTCAAGTCTCCGGGCTCCTTGCGATCCCCCGGCGGACCGCCACCGGTCCAGGCGCTGGGCGGGTCATCCGAGAGCGCTGGCTGCACCGCCTCAGTGCCCCAAGATCCGGGCCATTCCCGGACCAAGCCTCGCTCAAAGAGCACCAAGGAATCCGTTTTCGCTGGTCAACAGTGATGCGGATCGTGTACCACCAGCAGACGAAGAACCTGCTGGGCGTTCCGCGCGCGTGGATCAGCGACACCGCTTTGCGCCATGAAACTCCCAGCGCCCTGCCACACTCACGCAGTCAGCAGATTGCTGACCAGCGACGCAGCACGCCTGATGGCCCATCATAACGAGCGTCACTTCAGCGTCAAGATATCGCCCATAACGCCCACACCACACATGATGCGCATCGACAAAACCGCAGGTCAGATGTGGTTCTCCGTCTCCATCTGGGGGTCACCAGGCGCGCAGAGCGTCAAATGAGCGTCACGCTGGAGAACAATATGGGGTCCGGATGAGGCGAGCCCAAGAAGGGGCAGTGGGACGATCTTGGAGACGTGAGAGGGCGATAAGAGCCAGCTCGACCCAATTTACGCGATCACTCCGGAGGCTCACAGAGGGACTTACCGGACAGAACTCCCTCCAGCGAGGTGGGGAGTCACGGGTCGAAGCCCGCCAGTGAGGTCGTCCACGCGAATTCCGCAGGGGGTAGCCCGCCATCAGGGGGGCAGATCGGCACCAAGTCTGAGGAACCGTCTCCTATCGCCCTCTCAGGCCGGCTGCTGAGGCGGCCGCGTCTCTACGCCGAGCCGACTGCGTCTCTTGGGGCGGGTGCGCAGAGGCGGCGGGCGGCTTCGACGATGACGGCCCGGTGCTCGGCCAGCCGTTCCGGCCGGTAGGGGTCGGCGCCGTCGACAGCCGTGAGGAGATCTCGCGGTGCGAGAACCCAGCTCTGCGTGAGCCCGGTGATGAGGACGAGCAGGTCTGTCGACGGTAGCTGCCCGGCGGCTGAGTCCGCGGTCATACGGGCCATCTTCTCGTTGTAGACGTCCGCCGCGTCGGGGCCCAGCTCAGGCCGTTCCATCTGGCGCCACAGATGCATGCGCAGCGCGGCAGGGCGCTGAGTCAGGTAGTCGAACATGCGGCCCGCGTATCCCGGCAAGTCGTCCTCGGTGAGCGGCACCGCGTCGTTCAGTTCGCTGATGACCCTGTGCAGGGCGGCGGCGAACAAGAGCTCTTTGTTGGTGTAGTACACGTAAATGGACCGCTTGTTGGCGCCCGCGGCCTCGGCGATGCGCTCGATGCGAGCACCGGCGAAGCCGTAGGCGCTGAACTCCTCGATTGCCGCCACGAGGATCTTTGCGCGGGTTGCTGCGGAGTCGTAGGGCATAGCACCAGCCTAAGGTAAACAACCGGTTATTGACAAATTCCGGACCCCGTGCCTAGATGGTAAACATCCAGTTATTTTCATTACTGGCCGTAGCGGAAGGTATGTCATGAGTGCTTCCACGCCCTCTTCGCCCGTGTTCGAGCGGGACCTGTTCATCAACAACACCTGGCGTCCCGGCTCCTCGGGCGAGCGCGTTCCGGTCGTCGACCCCGCGACCGAGAAGGAGATCGGATCAGCTGCCGCGGCGGCCTTCGAGGACATCGACGCGGCCGTCTCCGCGGCCCGTACCGCGTTCGACTCCGGTCCGTGGCCGCGGCTGACCCTGCAGGAGCGAGCCGAGATCCTGACGAGGTTCGCCGAGGAACTGGAGAAGGACGTCGATCCGGTCACCGAGGTGCTGGTCGCCGAGACCGGCCTGACGGCCGGGCAGAGCCGCGGCGGGGCCCTGACCATGCCCGGCCTGCTGCGCTACTACGCCTCCCTGGCGGACACGACGGAGCTGACCGAACTGCGCACCGGTCTGTCGGGGGTCAGCGCCCGCATCGAGAAGCGGCCGGTGGGCGTCGTGGCGGCCATCGTCCCCTGGAACGCCCCGCTCGCGCTCGCTGCGTTCAAGCTTCCACAGGCCCTGCTGGCCGGCTGCACCGTCATCATGAAGCCGTCGGAGGACACACCCCTGAGCGCGGGCTACTTCGCCGACGCCGCGCTGCGGGCAGGGCTGCCCGCCGGTGTACTGAACATCGTCAACGCCCTGCCCGCGGGCGGCGACGACTTGGTGCGCCACCCCGGCGTCGACAAGATCACCTTCACGGGCAGCACCGTGGTCGGGCGTCGCATCGCCGCCGCTGCCGCCGACACCCTCAAGCAGCTCACGCTCGAGCTCGGGGGCAAGTCGCCGGCACTCGTGCTGGACGACGCCGATCTGGACCGCATCGTGGAGACCCTGGTGCCGGGGGTCACCGGGAACAACGGCGAGAGCTGCACCAATCCCAGCAGGCTGATCGTGCCCGAGCACCGTCACGACGAGATCGTCGGCGCCCTCGTCGAGGCGTTCGCCAAGCTGACCGTCGGCGATCCCCGCGACCCGGCCACCGACGTGGGCGCGATGGTCACCCGCAAGCACTACGAGCGGGTCCTGGACTACCTCGCCTCCGCGGAGAAGGAAGGCGGCACCTTCGCAGTCGGCGGCGGCCGGGCCCCCGGCCACGACGTCGGCTACTACATCGCCCCCACGATCATCACCGGTGTGTCCCCGGACGCCAAGGTCGCACAGGAGGAGATCTTCGGGCCCGTCCTGACCGTCCTGACCTACCGGGACGAGGAAGAGGCCATCCGCATCGCCAACCACACCGAGTTCGGCCTGTCCGGCGCCGTCTACAGCACCGACACCGAGCGCGCCCTGCGCGTGGCCCAGCAGATCCACGCCGGCACCGTGAACCTGAACAACGGCATCACCGTCGACATCGGCGTGCCGTTCGGCGGCGTCAAGCAGTCCGGCTACGGCCGCGAACTGGGCCCCGAGGGCCTGGACGCCTTCTTCAACACGCACGTCATCTTCCTCAATGGAGAACCCCTGCGCGTGATCAGCGGCTAGTACTCCAGTGTGGTTTCGCGACCTACCCAGCGGATTCGTCGGCGGTCCGTCGTCGGTAGTGGCTGCGTCAGGCTGTTGCCTGGTGGCGTCTGCGCCAGGTGGACCAGTGCAGCAGCCTGGCCGCCGACACGGCGTGCGGGTTGAAGACGGCACCGAAGAGACGGCGGATCTCCGGCACGGTCAACGCGATGGGGTCGCTGCTGCGGGCGTGCTGGTGCGGATCGGCGGACCGTTGCGGTGCCGCGTCGCCGGCCGCGGCGGTCAGGAAGGCCAGGGCGAGCATGGCGAGTGTGATGTGTCGGTGCCATGAGGTCCAGTGCCTCACCTGGTAGTGGTCCAGGCCGACCTGGCCCTTGGCGGCCTGGAAGCACTCCTCCACGCTCCAGCGGACACCGGCGACGCGGACCAGTTCGGACAGGGTCACTTCGGTGGGTGACCAGCACAGATAGAAGGCGAGTTCACCGGTGGACCGGTTGCGTCGGATGAGCAGGTGGCGGTGTCGGCCGGTGCCGATGTGGATCCAGGCCCAGTCGTAGTACCGCGGACCCTTCGCACCGTTGCCGGCGCTGTGCCGCTGCCAGGTCGTGGCGGGCAGGCGGTCTGCGACGTTGTCCGCGCGGACGGCAGTGCGGCCGCGGTTGATCCTCACCCGCGTCGAGCAGGCGACGGCCAGCACGTAGCCGGTGCCGCGTGCCTCGAGGGCGGCGCGGAGTTGGGGGTCCTGGCCGTAGGCTTCGTCGCCGGTTACCCAGGACGCGGTGATGCCGGCTTCCAGCGCGGCGGCGATCATCTCACCGGCCAGTTGGGGCTTCGTCGCGAACTGGATGTCCTCGGGGACCCCGGCCGCGTGACGGCGCTCGGGATCGGAACACCAGGAGTGCTCGGGCAAGTAGAGCCGACGGTCGATCAGAGCCCGTCCCCGGCTGGTGGCCAGGGCAAGGAACACGCCGACCTGGGAGTTTTCGATGCGTCCTGCGGTGCCGGTGTACTGCCGCTGCACGCCCGCCGAGGCCCGGCCCTTCTTCAGGAAGCCGGTCTCGTCGACCACGAGAACGGCGCCGTCGGCGCCGAGGTGTTCGGCGGCGTAGGCACGTACATCGTCGCGGACCGCATCGGCATCCCAGCGTGCATGGCGCAGCAGGCGCTGCATCGGCCCGGGCCGGCTGTGGCCCGCCTGTTCGGCCAGCTGCCAGCAGTTCTTCCGTTCGACGTTCGACAGCAGCCCGAGCAGGTAGGAGCGGGCCGACGCCCGGGGCTCAACCCGCCCGAACCGGCCCGCGATCCGGGCCATGACCTGGTCGAACATCGCCCGCCAGCGGGCAGGGTCTACGCTATGGCCCGCGGCCACCGCACGATCTTCAGGAGTCCACACAACCCCCGATGATCACGCGGTGGCCGTACCCGTTCCCAGCCGGGTCCGCGACAAGATCGCGAAGTCAGGCTGGAGTACTAGCAGCAGCAAGGTCCGGTCCGGTCCGCCGTGGCGGACCGGACCGGACCGTTCACCTCCCACCGCGCAGACGTCACCCACTTGGACAACAGTCATGCGAATCGCAACTCCGTTCACGGCCTCAAGCACCGCCATGGACGTCATCGCCGGCGTCGACCTCACCGGCAGGGCAATGATCGTCACCGGGTGCCTCCTCGGGCATCGGCGTCGAAACCGCTCGCGCCCTCGCGGCCGGCGGAGCTCACCTCACTCTCGCCGTCCGTGACCTGAACGCCGGACAGCGCACTGCCGACGACATCGCAGCCACCACCGGCAACGACCGCGTCAGCGTCCGCAGACTCGACCTCACCGACCTGGACTCCATCGACGCATTCGCTGCCGGATGGAACGGCCCGCTGCACGCCCTCATCCACAACGCCGGCGTCATGGAGACACCGCAGCGGTACACCCGCTACGGCTGGGAACTCCAGTTCGCCACCAACCATCTGGGGCACTTCGCCCTGACCCTGGCCCTCCACGACGCCCTCGCCGAAGCGGCGACCACCACCGGCGAGGCACGCATCGTCGCCGTCAGCTCCAGCGGCCACGGCAGCTCACCCGTCCGCTTCGACGACCTGTTCTTCCGCCGCCGCCCCTATGACCCCGGGCACGCCTACGGACAGTCCAAGACCGCCCAGATCCTCTTCGCTGTAGAAGCCACCCGCCGCTGGGCCCAACACGGCATCACCACCAACGCGCTGATGCCCGGCGGCATCTGGACCAACCTGCAACGGCATTGGGACCCTGACCGGCGCGCGCGGCTCAAGGCCGCCATCCCCGGCAAGACACCCCAGCAGGGAACCGCCACCAGCGTGCTCCTGGCCGCCTCCCCCCGGCTCCAAGGCATCAGCGGCCGCTACTTCGACGACTGCAACGAGGCCGAACCCGTCGAAGAAATTATCGACGGACTGCACGGGGTACGCGCATGGGCTCTCGACAAGGACGCGGCCCGGCGCCTGTGGGACGTCTCGCTCGCCCTCATCGACGCAGCCCGATGATGACCCGCCACGCCGACGAGCCACCCGAAACAGGCTTCCCGTCCGCCTCATGGCGGCGGGCCACCGTCTCCGCCACCTCGGTTGACGCCAACGCCAGGGCCGGTGAAGACCAGATCATGCCCAGCCGCAGCGCCGGAGTGGACAGACCCGGGCCGAACGGGCGGACAAAGACGTTGTAGCCCCTGCGGGAACAGGCTGACCTTGCACGGCTGCCCCTGTACCAAGACCATCGTCGTTCAGTCACCCAGCCAACCCAACCTCCCTGTCAGGAAGGTTGGGGCCGTCGAACTGTACGAAGCAGCGCAGCTCCTGGTAGACGGGCTCAAGACCAAAATCACCCCGCCCTGCCAGGAGCTTCATCGTGCTGGTCCACCCGTCCGCGATCGACCTGTCCAGTTCGACCCTTCGGTTCCTGTCCCGGCGTCTGAGTGAGCGGCGAAAGCAGCTGCGGACACGCTGGCGACGGCTGTCGACGGGACGTCAGGCCCTGCTCACCCTGGCCCACCTGCGTCGGGGCGACACCTACAGCCAACTGGCCGCAGCCTGGCGCCCGCTGGCGACAGCGACTGCACGCAACAGCGAGAAAATGACAGCCATCAGGCCCTCAAGGCTCCTGTCGCAAGGCGGCGGCGCCATCGTCACCTGCTCCTCCCTCCCGACATGGTGAACTGCCGTAACCACTCGATCACAGCCAAATCCGCTCCGATCGTCAGGAGGGCCGCCGCGCATCCCCGGGTCGCAACACTTGCGGGGGCGTCCTGAGGTTCCGTCTGACAGCGTTCAAAGTTCCAGAGAGTCGGCCGGCGGGCCTCGGGCCTCATCCCCCAGAAGCGGCGATGTATCAGGGTCGGTCGCCCCGTCTCCGCCCGACCAGCAGCCCCAGGCGGGGCGCCACGGGGATGAACCAGGCGGGGTCCTCTCTTCTCACGGAACCGGCCGGCGCGGCCCCTTCTGCACCGCGACCGCACCATGCGCACTTGCGTGCGCCCACGCGCCCCGAATTACCGTTCCTGACCGACCAGGGCAGACGAACATCGTGGGGGATGCATGGCAAGAACCGCGCGACAGACCCTGAACACGCTCAGCCGCTCGACGAACATCCACGTCCGGTCAACGGCAGAACTCGCTGCCCATGTCAGCTCAGCAACAGCAGCCTTCGACAAGAAACGCCGGGACAAGGGACAAGCACCAGTACGCAGAAAACCTGAACCGCTCCCCGTTCCACGAGCCGAGTGCAGTCAGACGATCGAACTGACACCGTGGCAGGTACTGCACGCCGTGGCGCGTGGCTACGTACTGGCCGGCCAGGGAATGGGGCGCGGGCTCGCGGAACACTGGCTGAGCCTGAAGTTCTGCGAAGCGCTGGGCAATAATCGCGCCGGTGCCATGGATCTCACTGACAAGGGCCGCACTCCCGAGCGCTGGTACAAGGCCATGCAGGCCCGGGAATTGGCCGTCGGCTTCGGACTCGCTGTGGCAGAACACATCGTGCAACAGAGATACCCGGACCACGTCACCTCGGTCGTGGACACAAGCACGGTCCTGCGAGCCGGCTGGCCCCTGAACGTCTCACAGCGGAACAAGACCTCACGGCCCCGCGCCGACTACCTCATCGAAGCATGGAAACCTGGCGAGCCGTCGAAAATCACGCTCGTGGCCTGCCGGGGAAACCACCAGAGGCCGAGCAAACGAGGAGGGCGGACCCGCAGCACCACCGTCCAGCAACTGGTAAAGGGCGCCGAGCTGACCGAAGGCATGCACATCGGCCCGTGGAATACGACGCCGTGCCTGATCCTGTCCACAGAACTCATGGGGCAGGGCGGAATCGTGGTCAATGCCCTGCAGGCGCGAGGCGAATCCCTGCTCCCCCTCCGCACACCGGGTGCCCCGGGAAATGCCGATGTAGAGATCCGAGACAAGGCCGGCATCCCCTACCCGAACGCCATTCACATACCCGCCCGCGACGGGAAACGAGCACGGACCGTCGACGGCTTCCAAGTAGCCGAGGCCGACCGCGATTGGTTCGGTCAGCTCCTGGCCCGTACCGGAGCTGCCAACCTGACCGCTCTGGCCGGCGGAGGACCCCAAACTGCCCAGTACCTCACCACGCGTCAGGGACGACAGCACTACGACGTGCCCACCTTCGCCGCCACATCAAGCGTTGACGACGCAGACATCCAAGTCGGCGGCACGAAATTCGTCGGCACGGACCATGTCTTCCGTATGGGGTCCGTACGCATCGAGGCATTCTCTGGCATGGCCGAGCCCCTGTACGAACTCATCAAGAAAGGCCGCGTGGAGGAATACCGCCAAGCCGCCTTCCAAAGCCGCTCCACCCCGCACAACACCCACGGAACCGGCAGATGGAACGGGCCGATCTCCTTCCACGACGACGGCACCGTCATGGCCCTGAGCATCCTCCCCATCCGCAGACGGCAACCTCAGTGAACGCACCCGAAAGCGTCGTCAACGCCCGCCCCCAGCAGAAGGGACGTAGACACCCCGACCCGACAGGCCACATCGATCGCCCCGCAGAGAGACCCGCCGCGACACGCAGAACCCCCGCCGGCACCTGCCGACGGGGGTACGCATCTCTCACATGGCTGTCACCAACACCGTAGACGCTCCTGGACCACAGGGGCCTGACCTGCACTTACGCGCGTCACCTGGACCACCCTGTACCGCACAAGACGCGATCTACAACCTGTGCCATGTGGTACCGAGATAGGGGCCCAGGACCAGGACCGGTGCGTCTTCTGGCCCGTCAAAGCGGTATTGCAGGGTTTCAGCCGTCGCCTCACTCACCCGCCCACGCTCCCACATCTCACAACAGCCCCTATGACTGGGCCACGGCTGTATGGCCCTGACTAGGTGGAACACCTCGCGGGCAGCGTAGCGTTTGAGGCACCGGACGATTCCGCCGGGAAATCCAAGGAGCGGGAGGCCGTTGGCATGGGCTCCGGACTGCTCGAACAGCAGTCGCTGATCCAACGTCGGTGGCAAACGGTCCGGGTCTGCTGCCACCGGACACGAACTGGCGAATTTCCTTCCCTGTGAGTCCGCAGGCAGGCACGCACGTCTACGGAATCGGGTCCCATCTTGCCACCCGCGAGATTGCCCCCACAGGTCATCGCCGCGATCAAGCGTCGTGCGCAGTCGGGCAGGATCCACGACCGGGGCGTTATGGCCAGCCAAGGCGCTCTACCAGGCCAGTCTGACAGCCGAAGGGCGATCGGAACCAGTTTCCGCCGCATTCAGCACCCTGCCGGAGCGTGATGTCATCCGCCCCGTTGCCTGCACCCGCAGCGCCGACATCGTTTGGTCAAACTACACCGCACGCCGTGGCACCTTACGCACATGGCTGGATCACGTCAGCCCGATCATCGGGAACCGTCCCGGACCCCAGGCTTGTCGACATCACAAGGCACCAAAGGGGAGGGACGCGGGACGTGGACGCTCTCGCGGCTGCGGTACACACGCTTCTGGGAGATCCGGATGCATCTACGGAAGTGGATGTGCCGACCTCGGAAGAAGCGGCACGCGCCGTCCGGCTTCTCGATCAGGGGCTGCGCAGCGGCCGCAAGATGGCCGAGGGCGCGCTGCACGGCGCCAAGACACTCTCGACCGACCGGCTCCAGGTCCTCTCCGAGTTCGTCCAGAACTCCGACGATGCGGGAGCCGGACAGCTGCACATCCTGCTGCGGTCCGACGCCACTCCACTTCGTACAAGCCCATGGAGCCGCCCAGGACGGCTTCTCGTTTCTTTCAATTGGCGATTTCCCATGACGGGCCGAGCCTCGACGTCGACGCACCGTCTCTCCGGGCGGGGGATACGCGCACACGCTGGCCCGGCAGAAGCACGATCAAGACCAACGGGGATGCCACCTCCCTGATACGTGGCTCCAACGCCGGAGAGGAGGAGTGAGTGAGGTACTCAAGCTCGATGACATCAACCCTGTCACCAACAAGGACGTTCAGGATGCGGAGCAGTTCGAGGCCCTCCGCTCCTTCGTCGCAGTCCTCTTCTTCGGCCTCCTCATCGTCCGCACAGCCGGTGAAGATTAGTGATGTGGATTCCGAGACGATTTCCATAAAGGACCCGGCGAGAGCTTGCGCGACTGCTTCAGGGGATTCGATATCAACTCCGGTGATACCCCCGTTGAGGTGATCGCATTCCGACCACTGGCCGCTGTCATCACGGACTGCCTGGTAGAGCTCTTCGGCCACGAGGCCGTCATCACGACGGTGCGCCATCAGCACCAGACCAAGTCTGGCGTCGATCCAGACATCAGTGGCCGCCGGCCCGTTCGAAAGCGACTGGAAGTCCGCACTCCCCCTATCCAGGGCTTCTCGGGCGATTTGTGACATTGGCCGTCGCATGATTTATCGCTTCTCTTTCATCTTTACCGGAGCTCACGGATTGAACAGCGATGTGGCGCGGCCGAAGGCCGCGCCACATCGCCCGCACTGTGCATTGGGTCAGGTGGTGGCGTTACGTCTTGGCATTACAGGAATAGGACATGTCTGCGGCGTACCCTCGCCAGCCGAGTACGACGACCGCGCCGTACGCCCAGACTCTGCTACCGGGTCTGACCTTGACCTTGAAATGCACGGCCCAGCCTATCTTTGCCCTGTTCTGCCAGCTTCCCTTTTGCTGCATCTTGTACAGCTTCTGCGCTTTACCTCGACCGGGGTAGCTGCCCCACGCCTCGCCATAGGTGAAGCTCTTGGACAGGAATCGGTTAGCGAAACCCATCACCTGAACGTTGATGTAGTAACCGATGTACGGGTACGACCCCTTCCCCTTAATGTCATGACCCATTCCGCCGCCGGCTCGTTGGATGATGATCCGCATGCCATAGCCGTTCTTGATCCGGCGCTTCCCGCAGTTAGGGGACATGCCGGTGGAGTCACTGGCATTGCACGGGTCAGCGTTGGCGTAGTCGTAGGCGTTGGCAGAACCACCGTAGACAGGGTCCGACTGGAGAAAACGGCCGCGAGAGGGGTCGTAGAGCCGCACACCCAGCAGGGTAAGGCCGGTCAATGTCTCCGAGGAACGCTGCTGGTTGCCCAACCAACCGTAGCGGGCCTTCGTCTGACCCGCCCGGGGGTTACCGTATTCGTCGTTGTCCAGCGCAACGGGTGCCTGACTGCTGTCCAGCGGCAGTTGGAGGGCCACGTCACCGTGGCTGTCCGTGATTTGCAGGACCGTGCCACCGGTCTTACTGGTGGTAGCGGCGAGGCCGCCCGTGACGGGTTCGACGTATCGGGTCACAGTGCCTGCGGCGTCCTCGGTGATCCAACGGGGATTGTCCGTGTCGCTGTCGTAGTGGTTGACCTTGGATCCGGTCTGGGTCCATGTGGAACCGCTTCCGCTCTCAGTCTTCCAGGAGCGGAAGCGCATCTTGGCGTCAAGCCGCCATGTCTGGCGCTGGCCACTCACGGTCTGCTGGTAGGCGAGGTCGTTCGCGTAGTACGCGAGACTCCCGTGCCCCGGAGCTGCGGTGGTGCGCCCGAAGGCGTCGTAGGTGTAGCCAGCGTCGACGAGGCGGTCGGCACTGTCGTAGGCGGAGGTTTTTACGGTGCCTCCGCCTGCCGGACAGTCCACGCCGGGGGCACCGCTCGCCGTGGTGAGCGAGGTGCGATTGCTGCGTGTGCCGAAGCCGTAGCTGCGGCGGGTGCACACGGTCTCCGCCGTGTCAGCCACGGTGGTGAGACGTCCGACTGCATCGTAGGTGTAAGACTGGTCCGACCATCCGGCCCGCGTGGTCAGCTGGCCGTGGACGGATTCGTTGGACCGGTCGGCGAAGACGACCATTCCGTCACTATCACGTGTGTAGGTGCGTGCGACAGCGTTACCGGTGGTACTCCTGCCGTGCGTGAGGGTGTAGCCGCCAGGGAGCTTTTCGGTGGTTACACCTCCGTCGGCGTCGTAGGCAGCCTCGAACGAGCCTGCCACGGAGTCCGTCAGCTTTGTTGGGAGGCCGCGGGGTTCGATTGCGGTGTCGTAGGTGTAGGTGACAGTAGACGGAACACTGTCAGTGATCTTGAGCGGACGGTCGAGGTGGTCGAATTCCATGCGCGTCACACCGCCGTCAGCATCCGTGTAGGAGAGAATGCGCGCGAGTTTGTCGTAGACGCGAGTAATCGTTCCGGCGGTGGGCGAAATCGTTTTGGCCGGCTCGCCGGTGGTCGGGTCGTACTCCGTGGTGACTTCGGGAACCGCGACGCCCACGCCGCCTGTGATGGTCGTCGTCAGCGGGCGGCCGGCTTCATCGCTTGTCACAGTGGTGACGCGAGAGACACCATTGGCGGTTTCTGTTGTTCTCGATGTGCCGCCCCACCAGTCGTACTCAATAGTGGTGGTAGGCAGCTGCGCCGGGTTCGAGCCTCCTCCGGTGACGGCCCCGGCCGGCCCCGTGGAGCAGATCAGGTCGGCCCATTCCGGGCGGCCAGCGCATGCCCCAGCACCGGCAGCGGACCAGTAGGTTGTCACTCGCGTTGCAGCGTCGGTGCCCGAGGCGCCCGGCGCGAGCTGCTTGCGAACGCGGCCTTGCTCGTCGTACTCGGTGGCCGAGGTGATGGCCAGTCCGCCCGGATCCTGGATGGTCTTGACCTGCAGGCCCTTGACCCAGTCGAATACGTTCTCGGTCACTCGGGTTTCGCCGTGCACACCTGGATGTTCGCGTACCTGGGCTCCTGAAGTGACCTTAGTGGTCTGGTCCTTTACTGCTGCACTTCCGTCAGTGGGCCGCCCTTGATCGTACTCGTAGAAAGCCCACGGCCTGGCCGTGACGGGAGTGCCGGCTTGGGCCAAGGTGGTGGTGCCGGACTTGAGGTCGGCTGTGAGGTCGATCCGCCGCAGGGGCCCGAGGTCCTCGAGTTTGCGCGTACCACTGTCGTTGTAGATCTGCCGGCCGGAGAGCAGTTCGGCACGTTCCGCGCTGGGCAGCTGAGAAATGCCGAGTTCAGCCTGCACAGCCTTGTCGGTGGCGGTCAGGCCGAGGGCGATGGCACGGTTGGCGGGAGACAGCTCGCGGACCGTGTTCCCGAAGCGGTCTTCCTCTGTGAACAGGATGTGACCGCCAGGGCTGGCTGTGTTCACCCGGCTGCCGGAAACGTCCATGTACTGAATGCTGGCGTATGCGTAGGCCGAGGCACTCAGTTCGTCGCCGCTGTGTGAGGCGGGTACCGATCCTGGCGGAAAGACAGCCGCCGCGTCCGTCGGAACAGCGGTCTGCCCCCATGCCTTCACATCGGAGGCCCCCAGTTGGTAGGGAGCCTTGGCGCCGGTAAGCGGAACGTCATAGACGATGCTGGTGACAGCGGTCCCTTCGATGACGTCCTTTGTTCCCGGCTTCAAGGTCGCCCGCGAGGCCTTGAGGAGCATGCCCTCGCCGCTGCTGGCGCTGCTGCCCGCCTGGCCGTACGTGAACGTCCAAGGCAGCTGCCCCGCCGCCCCGTACTCGACGACCCGTCCGGCGGCGTCGTAGGTGTAGGTGGTCTTCAGCGCAGGGGTGATCCGAGGGTCCCAGTTCTCACGCAGACGCCCGCTGTTGTCGTATCGGTAGGTCTCGACGGCATGGCTCGTGGCAGCTGACGCGCCTGGCTCGGTCGACCAGGCCCTGATCTCAACGACACGGCCGACGTAGTCGCCAAGTGTGTTGCTGGTAGCGGTCGTATTGGTGGCGTAGACGAACTCCAGAGCGCGGCATCCCTTGACCGCCGGGGTGGCCGCACATGTGGCAGCCGAGACAGCGGAGGTATCGCCGGCCATCCGCTTGGGACGGGCCAGCTTCTCACCGTTCACGGTGACTGTCTCGGACACCAGCGTGGTAGTCGTATCATCCTTCCCATTGAGTACTGAGGATGAGACGTTCCAGATGTCGGAGGTGAGGTCGAGCTTACTGAACCTGGTGGCCGCCCCCTCCGAATCCGTGAGTGTGAAGGAACCGCTCACGCTGCCGGTGAGAGTCAGTTTCTGCGCTCCGGGCTCGGCGATCCAGCCGGTCTTTGCGGCATTAGCAGTGAAGTGAACAACGTCCTCACTGCCGGTGACGACGTCGACGACCGTGTCAGAGATCTTTCGGATGTAGGAGTAGTCGGAGTCTGTGGTCTCGGCGCTGGTACCCGCCGACCACTCCTTGCCGAAGATCGGTACTTGCCCATTGCCGTCGGAGCGTGTGTCGGGTTCGCGAGAGGTAGCGGTACGCGAGACCGACAGTCCAAAGTGGGAGGCTTCAGACTCTGAGAGGGTGAAGCCTCCTGTGAGGAGGTTGACCAGCCCGGGTCCTACCCGTCCCGGGGTGTTGGCCTGTACGTCTTGGCCGACAACGACGTTGAGCGGCTGCGTCGATCCGGCGGCCGCGTCCGGGCCGGTGAAGTCGGCCTTTATCTGCACAGTGCCACTAGGCTGCACCGTGTCGGTGGCGTTCCATACGAGCGGTGCGTTCCTGCCACTACTCATCGGCACGGGCCAGGTGGCCAGTGCGGTGCCGTCCGAAGTGACGTCTCCAGCCGGGATCTGCACCCAGGAATCGGCCTCTGATCGGCGCCAAGAGAACGACACCTTCTCGTACTTCCTGGCCTCTGCCTCGGCAATCAGGGGCAGACGGCGCGCAGTGCGCTGACCTTCGGCAGGTTGGATGAAGCCACCAGGACCGGCGTGGAAGCTGTACTCGACGGGCTCGGACTTGTTATCAGCCTTGTCCACAGCTCGCACCTGCAGAGTATGGGTGCCGTCTCTGGGGGGCTTAATACTGATGCCCTTGGCGGTTGAAGAGCCGCCGGTGGCGACCTTGGACCAGGTCACACCGTCCAGTGACCATTCCAGCCAGTTATGGTCGGCTGCCGGAGGAGTGACGGTAAAGGTCCCGGCCTGGCCTGCGCCCTTGACCCACGCGTCCGATGGATAGTCCGTCGATACGATCTTCGTCGGGGCGGAAGGGCTGCTGGTGTCGACGGTGAACGTCTTCCACTCCGACCAGCCCACGTTGTAGTGCGTACCGTCATACGGCGAGGTGCGGAACTTGTACGTCTTGCCGTTGGTCAGCACCCCGGCCGGGACAGTCACTGAAGCGACCTGGCCGGAAGGCACATACTTCGACACGATGACATCGCCGACCTGGGCGTTGGTGACGCTGTCGAAGATCTGGAACGTACCGTTGACTTTGTCACCGTTGGAGTCGACGAACGTGTCCCGCAGCGTCGGGGTGACGGTGTTCACGGTGTAGGCGCCGCCGTAGGAGAAATACGGCGGGCCAGCTTCCTGCTTGGTTCCGGTGCGCGGCCGGTAGTTGTAGTTCACTACCAGCTTCGGCGGGTTCGAGGCCGCGTTGGCGGAGTTGACCCGCTTCCACTGGGCTACCGCGCTCTCGTCAGTAGCCCGCAACCCCATGTGACCGCGAGTGGCCTTAGCTGACGTCCATTCCTGCACGAGTGTCGTGACGTTGGCGTTGATCCATCCATCGGGCTGCGTGGTGCACGAGGCGTTACCGCGCGTCTCCGTGGAAGTGGCCTTTTTCGCCGTCATCGTCGGTCGGTTCGTCCACCGGCTGGACGTAGAGGCCGCAGGAGAGGACCACACCTCCCACGGATACGCCTTGCAGTCCAGGTTGTTGCCGGAGTGGAAGTTCCACAGGGAAAGTTTCGCATCCAAAACCAAGGCGTCCTGGATCGCTGACGTGTTCCAGGAGATGAAGGACTGTGCCGTACGCGGGGTGCCGTCGGCGTTCTTCGTGCCCGGGTTACCCAGGTCGAGTTCGACATCGTTCGACCAGTCGACGGTCTCACCCTGCTGGACATAGGTGTCGAAGACGTTGGACAAGGAGGAGGTGGAGGGATCTACCGTCACCGGGTACTTCGTCTTCGGATCGGCGAGGAACTCCGCATCCGGGGTGATGACCAGGTCGATGGCCGAGCCCTTGGCCACTACCTTCATCGCCACCGGCACCCGCCTGGTGTGTTCACCGGACCTCTCGTCGACGGTGGAGTCCCACATCACCGGAGCGGGCATCACCGCCTGCTTCTTGTTCTCCTTGTCCGTGAACAACACGCTGCCGTCCTGCTGCTGTTCGGCCTTCAGACCCTTGGCCTTCAGTGGCAGGGTGTACGTGTAGCCGTCGATGGCAGGCTTCTGCTTGATCTCGACGAACTGCTCGAAACCGGTACGGGTCGCCTCGACCACCACGTCGGCGCCAGGTACGGCGTTGACGTACTCCGCCCGAGTACCGTCCAGCTTCGGCTTGGGTAGGCCACCCTTCCACTGCAGCGTGATCTGCTGATCGCCCTGACTCAAAGTCACCAGGTCGGTGGCCTTGGCCTGCTGAGCGGCCTTCAGCGATTTCGCTGGGGTCCCGGATTTGCCAGACAAGCGCAGCCCGCCCGGGTGAGCCTTGGGCTCGACACTCCCGTCGACACCCTGGACAAAGTCCAGGTCGACCTCACGCCACTGCCCCGTGGCCTCGTCCGCGAACCGAACGGGCCCGGCAGCGAGTTCCGTGGTGAGCGAGCCGTCCTTGTTCACCCAGGTCGTCGAGGTCTCGGTGCGCTCGGACAGCGCCTCGACCCGCTTGCCGGACAGCCGGGCAGCGACGCGCGCCGACGGGATGTCTGCGGCCTGGGCGGCGGCCGCGCTCTTCGACTTCTTGGGGTTCTGCGGCGCGGCGACGGCCGCTGCGTACGCGCCGTCAAGGAGCGTAACCGCAAGGGCCAGTGACAGGCTTCCCGCTATCCAGCGCGTACTCCCCCCGGCCCAGAGTCGTCTGCGTCGATGGGACGCATGATTGCGAATCATCCTGATTCTCCGGTTCATCCACTTCGCGAAAACGTCACAGATGTGACGCTGTTGTGAAGCTAGCTGAAGTAAAAAGGGAGCAAAGACGGCAAGTAGGAGGCAAAAAGGATCTTGCTCCTTCAAACCGAGGTCGTGATCTTTATCACCGTACGAATCCTTTCGGACACGTTTAGTGGTCAAAGATGGTCAGAGAGCAGCTGCTCTTCTGGCCGATCCGAAAGTTGGCGAGCACGGCAACACCCTTGAGTCGGCCTGAGGTTCCCCCGGCGTGCGGGAGGTGCTGATCAGCTGGTCAGGGCGGGTTGACGGGGTTTCAGGTTCGTTCGTTCCGCCGTTGCCTGGTCGGCGTAGTGCTTCTCCTCGAACTCGATCGGACTGAGGTAGCCGAGCCGTTTCTGGATGCGCCGGGAGTTATAGAACCCATCGATGTACTCGAACAGCGCCAGGTTCGTCTCGGCCCGGGTGGCGAAGACGCGGCCGCGGATGCACTCCGTCTTGGTGATCATCCACAGGTTCTCCGCGAGGGCGTTGTCGTACGAGTCTCCGACCGAGCCCATGGACGCCTGAACTCCCGGTCACAGCAGGCGAGTTGTTAGCTTGATCGACGTATATTGCCCGGACTCAATCGGTTGTCGCAACACCGGCTTCTTGAGTCAAGAGTAGGTGTTCGTTGAGGGCTTCAGCGGGTGTCTTCCATCCGAGGGTTTTGCGGGGGCGGCTGTTGAGGGCGAGTGCAACGGCTGCGAGGTCGTCTGTCTGCCATCGGGACAGGTCCGTGCCCTTCGGAAAGTACTGCCGCAGCAACCCATTCGTATTCTCGTTCGTGCCGCGTTGCCACGGGCTGTGCGGGTCCGCGAAGTAGATCTCGAGGCCGGTGTCGACGCGGAGCCGGGCATGCTGTGCCAGTTCTTTGCCGCGGTCCCAGGTCAACGAGCGACGCAGCTGCTCGGGCAGCGTGGTGATAGTGGAGGCGATCGCGTCCCTGACGGCCTCGGCACCCAGACCGGCCAGCGCCGGCCCGTTCTTCACCCTCGGCTCGGTGTCAAAGCCTTCCATGCGGGGCAGGTGCAGCAGCATGGTAAACCGGGTCGTGCGCTCGACCGGAGTGCCGATCGCGGACTTGCCGGTGCCGATGATGAGGTCGCCTTCCCAGTGTCCCGGGACTGCCCGGTCCTCGGCCTCGGCCGGTCGTTGGCTGATCATCACCTCGGGGGTGACGTGCCCGTTCGCCCGCCGTCGGGCTCGGGCGCGGGGAACCCGCAGCGCACGCCCGGTATGCAGACAGCCGACCAGCTCACGCTTGAGGGCTCCACGCCCTTGGATGTAAAGCGCCTGGTAGATCGCCTCGTGCGAGATGCGCATGGACTCATCATCGGGGAAATCCGTCCTGAGCCGGCCCGCGATCTGTTCGGGACTCCAGGCCGTCGCCCACCGCCGGTCCTGACGGCGGGGCTTGTTCCGTCCCTTCCACCGTGGCGTCTTCGGCCCGGTGACCTGTGTTCCGTCGGGACGGCGTACGTCCCCTTCGACCTTCGCCGGGACCGCCTCCAGTCCCAGGGCTGTGGCCAGCTGCTGGCAGCGCATGCCCTCCCGGCCCGCCTCCGACTCCAGCACCGACACGATCCGCTGGTAGTCCGGCGCAAGGACCGACGCCGCCATGCCCTCCGCCCGCCGCGGCACGGGCGAGCCTGCCACCGCGCTCCGTGCCGGCTCCGCGACCGCGGACGGCGGCCCGGCCAGCACTTCGGCCACCGTCTCACGGGCCTGGGCCAGACGCTGAAGCGTGAGCTCCGCCGCGACGAGCGCGGCCTGCACCCGCTCGACCTCCTCCCGCAACAGCGCGATCTCTTCCCGGACCTTCTTCTCTCGGGCCTCCAGCAGACCAAGCACCGACGGCACCAGCCACCTCCACAAGCGAGACGAACGGATGAACCACGCCCAGCTGGGCCGCGAATGTAGCAACGCAGCCTTTTCTCTCACTACCCGGATTCGCACAGCGCGAGCAGCTCGGGGTGAGCACGGACCAAGCAGGGTCGGCACCGACGGTTCGATGACCCCACAAATCTGATTACGCATCAGTAAGGTCAGCAAAGGGTCAGCAAGTGTTCGATCAGACCTGGTCACAGGTGCCAACACGTGCAACTACCGACCGCCCGAGGAACCGACCCACGGCAGGCACAACCGCGTCCCCCCGCCGTACCGGCGAGGGGACGCAGCGAAGGCACGCGACGGGGACCGTTGGAGGACACATCACCCCAGGTCAGCGCACCCGACCCCGGGGTTTCAGCGCCACCGGCGGCAAGGCCGGAGCAGGCAGCCCGGACCCGTCGTAGCCCTTCACCTCGCCGAAGCGGGGGCCCTCCATCCAGTCCAGACGGGCCGCCCCGATTTCCTCATGGGAACGCCCGATGAAGTTCCACCACATGATGATCTCCTCCTCGAAGGGCTCGCCGCCGAGGAGCATGAGACCCGCGTCGGTGTCCGCGCGCAAGGGGAGTTCGGTGCGGCCGCAGCCGAGGTAGAGCATGGAACCGGGCAGCACGGGTACGCCGTCGACCTCGGCCTGGCCGGACATCGAGAGCACCGCGTACTCGAAGTCCGGATCGAGTGGCAAGCGAGTCTCGGCGCCGGCGGACAGGGCCAGGTCGGCGCCGACGATCGGGGTGTACGCGGTGCCGGGCGAAGTGGCGCCGTCGAGTTCGCCCAGGATCAGGGTGGCGGTGAGGCCGGGGGCGGTGACGGTGGGCAGCTCGGTGTGGTGCTGGAAGTGCGGCTCGACATGGCGGTGGGCATCCGGCAGGGCGACCCAGAGCTGGGCGCCGTGCAGAAACCTCGCATGCGACTTCGGGCTCTCCTCGGAGTGACTGATGGCCCGGCCGGAGGTCATCAGTCCCAGCTCGCGCGGGCGGATCGTGCGGAGACTGCCGAGGCTGTCCCGGTGCAGGACCTCGCCGTCGTGCAGCCAGCTGACCGTCTGCAGGCCCATGTGAGGGTGGGGCGGTACTTGCATCCCTGGTTCGCCGGCGATGTCGTCGGGGCCGTAATGATCGACAAAGGCCCATGCGCCGACCATCCGGCGGCCCAGATTGGGCAGCAGTCTGCGGACCTCGGTGGACTCACCCAGCCGGACATGGCGCGGGGTGAGGAGTTCACGTACAGGCTCGGCGACGACGAAGCCCCGTCCTCCACAGACGGAAAGTATGGCCTGGCGATCGAGATTGCTCATGGCGCTCAACCTATTCCCGCGCAGGCCCTAGGTGCCGGTACCCACGCCGATAATTTAGTGGAATATTCAACCAGTGTGCCATGTTCGGGTGACTGGAGCACGGCTGAGCATATGGCCGGGCCAGTGGCTGGACAGGGCCGGGAGCGATCCCGGGACGGTCCGTGAACGAGGAGTTCAAGTGAGCGACACCTATTTCGAGTTCGGTACGCCCGCCGACCGCTGGGACCGTGCGCAGATGTTTTTCGAAGCGAAGGAGTACATGACTGCGGCCCGGATTCTGGAAGGTCTGGTCGAGGAGGCGCCGGAGCAGGTCTCCCCGCGTCTGCTGCTGGCCCGGGCCTACTACCACTCGGCTCGGCTCGGCAGGGCCGAGACGGAGCTGCGGGCGGTTCTGGAGCGCGACCCGGTGGAGCACTACGCGCGGCTGATGCTCGGCCGCACGCTTGAGCGCCAGGGGCGAAGCGCGGAGGCGACCGGTCATCTGCGGATGGCGGCTGCGTTCTCCGGGGACTTCGACGCGGACCGGGCAGGGCTCTAGCGGTCGCGTGGAGCGTTCGACAGGCGGTTCAGCCATTCCGTCAGGAGGCTACCCTCGGCCGCGCTGAGTGCCGGATCCGGCGACTGCCGCAGCAGTGCGTTCAGCCGGGCCGCGGTGGACGGCACGTGGGCCTCGGACACGGCGGCCCCCGTGTCGTCCGCGTCTGCGGAAGCGCCGGGCACATCCGGGGTGAAGACCGCGGCATGCACGGCGTCGCGTACCCGCCGTGACACGTTCGCGTCGCCGAAGGTCGCGGGGCGGGCGACGAGCATCAGCGCCACGCCCACATTGGCCGACATCACCATCTGCGCGGCCAGTTCGGGGGTCAGGCGCAGCCTGCCCACAGCCGCGGCCCGCTCCAGGTCCCTGGTAAGGATCTGATGGGACTCGAGGGCCGCGGCCGGTGGCGTATGCATGGCCGGTGAATTCATCAGCCGGTACAGATTGGGGTTCTGCAGGGCGAACTCGACGTGGCTGTCCCAGCCGTTGCGCAGATCCTCGATGGGGTCTGCGCTCTCGCCACGCTGTCGCTTCGTCGCCAAGTATGTGTCGAAGCCGTGGTCCACCACCGCGGACAACAGGCCTTCCTTGTCGCCGAAATGGCGGTAGAGCGCCGGGGCGCCCACCTGCGCGGCCTCACACACGGCCCGGGTGGAGATGTCCCCGTTCGGGGATTCCGCGACCAGGCGCGCCGCCACTTCCAGGATTCGTGCTCGTGTGCTCATCGCACGGACGCTATCAAGTGCGCCCTGACGGGTGTCAGACGACGGCATGAGGGGTGAGCAGGTCGTCGAGGCCGATCCGGGTAAGGAACTCGGCACGGATACGGTCGGCGACGGCGCTGACCGCCTCACTGCCGTCGTCCGCCGGGTCGACATGGACGCGAAAGGGCCGCTTGCCGTGCTCGGTCTCGACAACGGCCACGATCGCGTCCGCCACCTGGGACACATCGGCATCGGCCGGCGCCAGGGCGGCCAGACGCTGGGACACCTGGTCCATCAGGCCCTCGTAGCGCTCCTCGTAGTCTGCGACGATCGTTTCGTGGGAGGGGTGCCCGCCGGTGACGAAATGGTTGGTCCCCGAGGTGAAGGAGCCGGGCACGACGATACTGGTCTCGATGTTGAAGCGGGCGAGCTCGGCCGCGTACGAGACGGCGAGAGCGTCCATGGCGGCCTTGGCGGCGAAGTAGGGGGCGAGGCAGGGCGGGGTGCCGCCCTGGGTGGAGGTGGAGCCGATCCACATGACCAGGCCGTTCTCCTGGGCCCGCAGGTGCGGCAGGGCCGCACGGTTGACGCGTTGGGTGCCGAGAACATTGGTGTCGTAGACCGCTGCCAGTTCCTCGGGGGTGAATGCCTCCGTGGGGCCGGTGACCATGTGCCCTGCATTGTGGATGATCACGTCGAGACGGCCGGCTTCGGACAGGACCGTGGCAACGGCGGCGTCGGCGGACTCCTGGGAGAGCACATCGAGTTCGACGGTGCGCAGGTCCACGCCGTGCTCGGCGGCGTACCGCGCCGCGTCGGCGACCCGGTCGGCATTGCGTGAGGTGGTGTTGCGCATGGCCGCGTAGACGGTGTGCCCGGCATCGGCCAGAGCGCGTGCGGCCAGCGCTCCGAAGCCGGAGCCCGCACCTGTGATCACGATGGTCCTGCTCATGGCTGTCCTCCTGGGGTGTGGATCAACTGTCGAACGGGGCGGGCGGGGCAGTGCTCTGGCGGCCGCTCAGACGATGCCGCCGTTGGCGCGCAGCACCTGGCCGTTGACCCAGCGGGCCGGGCCGGCGAGGAAGGAGATCACCTCGGCGATGTCCTGCGGGGTGCCCAGCCGCCCCAGCGGTGCCTGGCCGGCCAGCCTCGCGATGGTCTGCTCGTCCTTGCCGTCCAGGAACAGGGCGGTGGCGGTCGGCCCGGGGGCCACGGCGTTGACCGTGATGTCCCGCCCGCGCAGCTCCCGGGCCAGGATCAGGGTCATGGCCTCGACGGCGCCCTTGGTGGCGGCATAGGCGCTGTAGCCGGGCATGGCAAGCGACAGCACGGAGCTGGAGAAGTTGATGACCGCCCCGCCCTTGCGCAGTCGGCGGGCCGCCTGCTGGTCGACGACGAACGTCCCGCGGATGTTGGTGCGGTGCATCCGGTCCAGTGCGTCCAGATCGGTGTCGACCAACGGCGCCAGTGTCATGACACCGGCCACGTGCACTACCACGTCGACTCCGCCGAAGGTCTCCTCGGCCGTGTCGAAGAGTGCCGAGACCGCGACCTCGTCGGCCACATCGGCACGGAAGGCGACGGCCTGCCCGCCCGCCGCGGTGATCGCCGCCACCGCCGAGTCGGCCTCGGCCTGGTTGCCCACGTAATTGATGACGACGGCGAATCCGTCGGAAGCCAGTCGCTCGGCGCTCTCGCGGCCTATGCCCCGGGATCCTCCGGTGACGATCGCTACCCGGCGTGTGGTGGTGTGCTGCTCGCTCATGACGGCGCTCCCTGTCTCAGGCGGGCCGGTGAATTCCGCACCCCGGCCGGTGATAGCGACGCTAACATCAATACCGTAACGACGGTACCTATCTGCTAACAGCCCTACCCCGCGCCCTGCAGGGCCCCTGCAGGACCCCACCGGGGTCCCCGCCCCGCTTCGCACGCTCCCGTCGGACAATCCGGATGCCTTCCGCCCGTCCCGCGTGATACTTCACTCGGTCATGACCGACCTTGAGACTCCCCGCCTCTTCCTTCGCCTGATGAGCGCCTCCGATGCCTTGCGGGTGATGGCGGGCAAGCCGGGAGACGGTGCCCGCTGGGCGCCCGGATACCCGTCCCCCGGCGAGATGGCCGCGGCCGAGCGCTTCCTCGACACATGCGCGACGACGGGTGATCCCAGCCCCTTCGGTTCGTACGAGATACGTCGCCGCGACGACGGAGAGGTGATCGGCGGGCTGGGATTCCATGGCGCTCCGGACGAGAACGGCCACGTCACGATCGGCTGCGGCCTCGTCCCCTCGGCTCAGGGCATGGGTTACGCCTCCGAGGCGCTGCGCGCACTGCTCCTGTTCGCCCGCGACCAGGGTGTGAGCTGCGTGCACGGCGACACCGATCTGGACAACCTCGCGTCGCAGCACGTCATGACAGCCGCCGGTATGCACCTGGTGAAGGAGGACGCGCTGCTGAAGCACTACCGGATCGACTGGGATCAGCAGGCCGAGGATTGAGCCCCCGGTCGTCCGGCCCCTTGCGGGTACGTAGGCGCCGGGTCGGCTGCGCATTACGGGACGGCAGAACCCGCCGGGAAGCTCCCGGCGGGTTCCGATGTCTTCTGGTTGGCCAGTGGTGCGTCGGTCAGCCGGCCGCGGTGGCAGCCCGGTTCGCCGCACCGTTTCCGGTCCTGGCGGAGTCGGTCCTCGGCACGAGAAGCCGATCCGTCAGCCGGCCGAAGACAAGGCCGAAGGTGATCCAGAAAGTGGCCTGCACGGCGAGCGTGGCCAGGCGGAACTCCCACAGCAGGCCGGCCGGGAAGTCCTTTCCGACCTCGTTGAACGAGGGCAGGAACGCGTAGGCGACCCCGATCACGACGACGTAGGCGGCGGATGCGGTGATCGTCGCGTTCCAGTTGCCCAGGCGTGGAGCCAGCCGCTTGCCGAAGATGACGGCAGCGACGGCCAGCAGCACGCTGAGGGCGACCATCAGGAAGAACAGGGCGGTGCGCCGGCCGATCGTGTCGGGGTTGCCGACGGCCGGCGGGTTGGCCGGGTACTTCAGGAACGGCACGATGTACACCGTCAGCAGGGCCGCACCCGCGATCAGGGCGGCCGTGGCCCGCGGGCCGAATCTGCCGATCCGGCCGAGGGCGTAACAGAAGACGAGGGCGGCGATGCCGCCGATCGCCACACCGAAGACGAGCACACCGGTGGCGAGGCCGGCAGTGGACTGCATGGTCCGGCTGACGAGTTCCTCGCCGCCGCCGTGGTCATGGCTGTGCGCCTCTTCGAGAGCGATGGCCGCGTCGACCCGGGACTCGCCGAGGAAGTAGGCGACGACCAGGGCGAGCGCGCCCGCGGCGAGGCCGGCCAGCATGCCGCGGACGAGCAGGGCTCTGACAGATATGGAGTTCATGAGCATTTCCCCTGGGGTCGGACGGTATGTCAGTGACAGGGGAAACCGAGGAGGTGGCGGCCGTCGTGGACCCACTCGTGGACACCTTCGCCGGAGATGACCGCGGTGGCGCCCTGCTCGGCGCCGACGAAGTACAGCAGTACGAGCATGAGGATGCCGAAGAAGACCGCCCAAGGGGCAATGGCCTTCAGGGAGATGGGGGTGATCGCCGATACGGCGGTGGCGGGGGCAGCAGTCTGTGCCATGGCAGAACCTCCTGAGGGAACACGCGTCCCGTTCGTGGTGCCTGAGACGAAGGTGCTGGGTCTGACTTCCCGTACGGGTACGGGTTCACAGTGGCGCGACCGTGCCGGATTCTCACCGAACTTCCGTCACACTTCGTCATGCTCATCGGACGATACCGCCTGGGAGCAGGCGCGGCCATGGTGCCGTCGGCAGGGCCGGAACGCCCGGATGCCATGGTGGGTGCACTTGAGGGGCCAGACTTCAGGGGGTTGACCCAGTCATGACGATAAAGGTGATGTTGATTTCACCGGCGCTCAATGCCGGGCTGCGCGAGGCCCGCTTCGACGGCGATGCGCCGCTCGACGCGGTCGGGGTCCGGCGGGCCAGGGCCGCTGCGGCAGCGGTGCCTGCGGCCGACCGGTATGTCTGCGGGCCGTCCGAACGGTGCGACCGGACCGCCGACGCGCTGGGGTTGCGCGCCGAGCACGAACTCGCCCTCCGCGGCTGGGACATGGGCCGGTGGAACGGACAGCGGCTGGAGGAGGTGAGCGGGAGCGAGCCGGAGGCGGTGTCGGCCTGGATGACCGATCCTTCGGCGGCTCCGCACGGCGGCGAACCGTTGCTGGAGTTCTGCGCCAGGGTCGGCCGCTGGCTGGATGCCCTCCAGCCCCTGTACGGCGACGAGGGCGGCCGTGTGCTGGGGGTCGTCGAGCCTGCGGTGGTGCGGGCGGTGATCGTACGGGCGCTCGCGCTCCCGACGGAGGCGTTCTGGCGGCTGGACGTAGCCCCGCTGACGCTGACCGGGCTCAGCGGCCGGTCCGGACGGTGGAACCTGCACTGTGGGCAGCCGCTGTCCCCCGCTCCGGGGGACTGACGTCCTCCCGTGGCCCGCGGTATGAACAACTACGGATGCCGCGCTGCCCGGGGGAGCTGCTGGCGACGGGCGGGCCGTGCCCTACGCGTCCCGGTATGCCTCCAGCAGGCGCAGCCAGACCTCGCTGATCGTCGGATACGCGGGCACCGCGTGCCACAGCCGGTCGATGGGGACCTCGCCCGCGACCGCGATCGTCGCCGAGTGCAGCAGTTCGCCGATGCCCGGCCCGACGAACGTGACACCGAGCAGGATCTCCCGGTCGAGGTCGACAATCATGCGGGCGCGGCCTCGATAGCCGTCCGCGTACAGGCCGGAGCCCGCCACCGCGGCGAGGTCGTGGTCGACGGCGCGTACGCGGTGGCCGGCCTCCTCGGCCTCGGCGAGGGTAAGACCGACCGATGCGGCCTCGGGGTCGGTGAAGACGACCTGGGGGACGGCCGCGTGGTCGGCGGTGGCTGCGTGGGCGCCCCAGCGGTCGGTCTCCAGCAGCGGCACACCCGCGGCGCGGGCGGCGATCGCGGCGCCCGCGATGCGTGCCTGGTACTTGCCCTGGTGCGTAAGGAGCGCCCGGTGGTTGACGTCGCCGACCGCGTAGAGCCAGGTTGTGCCGTCGACGCGGCAACTGTCGTCGACGGTGAGCCAGGAGCCGGGCTTCAGTCCCACCGTTTCCAGGCCGAGGTCGTCGGTGCGCGGGGCGCGGCCGGTGGCGAAGAGGATCTCGTCGGCCTCGACGCGCTCTCCGTTGTTCAGCTCCACGGTGACCGGGCCGTCCGGGACCGCGCGCCGTACGGAAGTCGCCGAGACTCCGGTACGGATGTCGGCGCCCGCCTCCGTCAGTGCCTGGGCGACCAGCTCGCCCGCGAAGGGTTCCATCTTCGGCAGGAGTCCCTTGCCGCGGATCAGCATCGTCACCCGGGCGCCGAGGGCCTGCCAGACGGTGGCCATCTCCGTCCCGACCACGCCGCCTCCGACGATCATGAGGCGGTCGGGTACCTTCTTGGCGCTCGTCGCCTCCCGGCTGGTCCAGGGGCGGGCCCCGTCGATGCCGGGCAGGGCGGGGACGACGGCGCGGCTGCCGGTGCAGACCGCGACGGCCTGCCGGGCGGTGAGTCGGTGTTCCGTGCCGTCGGGGGCGGTGACGGAGACCGTTTTTCTACCGGTGAGCCGGCCCCGGCCCCGGTAGATGTCCGCTCCGACGCCCTCCAGCCAGGCAGCCTGTCCGTCGTCCTTCCAGTGCGAGGTGTATTCGTCACGGTGGGCGAGGACCGCTGCCGTGTCCAGCGGCCCCTGCACGGCGTCGCTGAGGCCGGGGACCCGGCGGGCATCGGCGCGGGCGACGACCGGGCGCAGCAGGGCCTTGCTGGGAATGCAGGCCCAGTACGAGCATTCGCCGCCGATGAGTTCCACCTCGACGACCGCCGTGCTCAGCCCGGCGGCACGGGCCCGGTCGGCGACGTTCTCACCCACCGGACCTGCTCCGATCACCACGACGTCGTACTCGGTGTTCAGGGAAGCATCTGTCATGGGGACAGTCTGGTCGTGGGTGTGCGCGACGGCCACATGGGCAGGCGGAATAGCGCAAGTACAGGCACGGTTGTGCCGGACAGGTCCGAACGGGCACAGGAAGAGGTAACAGAGCATGAGCACCGTTGAGCTCACCAAGGAAAACTTCGATCAGGTCGTCAGTGACAACGACTTCGTCCTGATCGACTTCTGGGCTTCCTGGTGCGGCCCGTGCCGGCAGTTCGCGCCGGTCTACGACGCGGCGTCCGAGCGCCACGGCGACCTGGTCTTCGCCAAGGTCGACACGGAGGCGCAGCAGGAGCTGGCAGCGGCCTTCGAGATCCGTTCCATCCCCACGCTGATGATCGTCCGGGACAATGTGGCGGTGTTCGCCCAGCCCGGGGCGCTGCCGGAGACGGCGCTGGAGGACGTCATCGGGCAGGCCAGGAAGCTGGACATGGACGAGGTCCGCAAGTCCATCGAGGATCAGCAGAAGGACCAGAAGTAGGCTCCGCGCACACATGAGCAGGGTGAGGGGCCCGACCACACCGGTCGGGTCTCTTTCCATGGCCTTCCATGGCCTTCCGTGGCCTTCCGTGGCCTTCCGTGGCCTTCCGTGGCCTTCCGTGGCCTTCCGTGGCCTTCCACGGCCGGAAACGGGCGGCCCTGCCTCAGCTGTCGGCCTTGTCCTCGGCGTTCTTCTCCTTGATCCGGACCGAGAGGCCGTAGTCCAGCTCGGCTCCGTCGACCAGCAGGGCTTCTACCGTGCGCGTCGCCGGGTCGATGTCCGCCACGATGCCTTCGCCCGAATACCGGGGGTAGCCCGATGCCCCGGTCTCACCGGTCGCCGCCACGACCGCCGAACGGATGGCGCCGCCGGGCTCGGCGGCGTCGGTGGTGTCCTCGGCGAATCCGGGGACCAGCAGGATCTCGTAGCTCTGCGGATGGCTCATGGTCATGACGCTAGGCAAGCGGCGCGCGGTGCGCACGTTGCCGCGCTGCTGCACCGTGCGGAGTCGGCGGCTCAGCTGGACTCGCGGTGGACCGCCCGGGCCCGCAGCAGGTCGTGGTGCTCGGGGGCACCACCGGAGTGCTGCACCAGCCGGTCGACGAGGTCCGCCAGCGGCTGTGGCGTGGCCAGCTCCATCCGCACACTGCTGAGCCGGGGCCGCAGCAGTCTGCCGAGCATCAGGTCGTCGGCGCCGACCACGGCCGTCTCGCGGGGCACCTCGATGCCCGCGTCCTGAAGGGCCCTCATCAGGAGCATCGCGTATTCGTCGTTGTACGCGAACACGGCATCGAGGCCCATGGTGCGCCAGCGGGCGGCCAGCCGGGCGGCCGCTTTCTCCTCGTACCGCAACGGCAGCGGTTCGATACGGGCTCCATGGCTCAGTGCGGCCTGCCGGGCTCCGGCCAGCCGGGGTTCGGCGAACAGGCCGACGTCGCTTTCCTCGGGCATGACGACCCCTATGCGGCGCCGGCCTCGCTCCAGCAGATGTCGGGTCGCACAGCTGCCGACCTCCCTCTGGTCCATGACCAGCGCATGGGCACCGGTCACAGGACGGGGCCCGAGGGTGATCACGGCCTTGGCTCCGGATCGCCTGAGTACGGATATGCCCTGCGGGGTGAGGGCGATCGTGCCGGGTGCGATGACGGCGACGGGACGGAGTTCGGCCCAGGCACGTGGCGCGGCGTCGGCGTCCAGACCGGTGCTGCCGTACTGGACCACGGTGTAGTCGAGGCGGCGCAGCCCGGATTCCAGTTGGTGGAAGAAGCGGTGGTGGAGCGGGCCGGCCGGGAAGTTCATGGTGGGGAGCAGCACCATGCGAGTGTGTCCGGCACGCAGGCTGCGGGCCGCCGCATGCGGTACGTAGCCGAGTTCGGTGGCCGCTTCCCTGACCCGGCGGCGGGTGGGTTCGCTGATCCGCACGGACGCGTTGTTGTTCAGTACGTACGACACGGTGGCCCGGGAGACTCCGGCGAGCCGTGCCACATCGGCACTGGTCGGGACGGGGCCTTCGGTGGGCTGGTTCGGTAACTGGCTCATGGCGTCGGGCAGTCTTCCAGACCTGTGCGGCGTGTGTACGCTCCGGGGCATGGATGACTCCTCGATGGTGGGACTGATCGGCCGGGTGACCGGGACGGTGGGGCCGGGGCTGGTCGGCGAGGTGATCGTACGGATCCGGGGCGGCGCCGAGCACTTCCTCGCGCATCCGGCCTCCGCGAAGGAACGCATCGAGCCGGGCACGGTGGTGACGGTGATCGAGTATCTGCCGCCACGGACGGTGTATGTGGCTCGCGCATACGGTAGTTGAGGCCCCGGCGGGAGGGTCTTCACACCTTTCGTCGTCAAGAATGCGGCAAGGTTGCGCAAGCGTCTTCTCCACCGCCGCGAGCAGGAGAAGACTCCCCCCGTTCAGCGGTGCCGACGGGGCACTGCGATAAGGGGGCGCATGCCGATGGTCATCGGCGTCACGGCGGGTCTCGTACTCGCCGCCATCATTGTGTTGATCGGCCTGTTCAAGCTGATGTGGCGAGTGGCCGAGCCGAACGAAGCACTCGTCATCTCCGGTTCCAAGCACAAGACCGAGGGTCTCGGGCAGGGCATGGGATTTAGGATCGTCACTGGTCACGGAACGCTCGTCCTGCCCGGGGTCCAGGCAGTGCGGAAGATGTCACTGGACCTCAACGAGACCGAGCTGTCGGTCGATTGCGTCACGCATCAGGGGATTCCGCTGCGGGTGCGCGGCGTTGTCATCTTCAAGGTGGGCGACGACTTCGTGTCGATCGCCAATGCGGCCCGCCGCTTCCTTGACCAGCAGAAGATGATGTCGGAGCGGGTGCACAACGTGTTCGCCGGTCATCTGCGTTCCATCGTGGGCGGGTTGACGGTCGAGGACATGATCCGGGACCGGGAGAAGCTCACCGGGCAGACCCGGGCGGCGTGCGGGACCGAGATGGAGAAGCTCGGGCTGATCGTCGACTCGCTCCAGATCCATGAGATCGAGGACCCTACGGGCTACATCAAGAACCTGGCGATGCCGCATGCGGCGGCGGTGCAGCGGGATGCCCGGATAGCGCAGGCCGAGGCCAACCGGCGGGCCACCGAGGCGGAGCAGCAGGCCGCCGCCCGGATGTCGGAGGCGACCCGCGACAGCGAGATCCTGCAGGCCGGGTATCAGGCCGAGCGCGACAAGGCCGCGGCCAGCTCCCGGCAGGCGGGTCCGCTGGCCGACGCGGCGGCGCGGCAGGAGGTCGTGGTCCAGGAGACGAGGGTCGCCGAACTGGAGGCCCAGCGGCGCGAGCAACAGCTGCAGGCCGATGTGCGCAAGCCCGCGGACGCCCAGGCGTACGAGAAGCGCACCCTGGCCGAGGGCGAGCGCGACGCCCGGATCTCGGCGGCCGAGGCGAAGGCGCGGGAGACGGAGCTCGCCGCGGTCGCGGAGGCCAACCGGGTCAAGACTGCGGCGCTCGCGGAGGCCGAGGCGACAAAGGCGCGCGGCGCCGCCGCCGCGACGGCGACCAGGGCGACGGGTGAGGCGGAGGCCGCCGCGGCCCAGGCCAAGGGGCTGGCACTGGCCGAGGCGACCCGTGCCAAGGGCCTGGCCGAGGCGGAGGCGATCAAGGCCAGGGCCGCGGCCCTGGCGGAGAACCAGGAGGCGGTGGTCGCCCAGCAGCTGGCCGAGAAGTGGCCGGAGATCGTCGAGGCGGGCGCGGGCGCCTTCAGCAGCGTGGACCACATGGTGCTGCTGAACGGGGCCGACGGCATGTCGGACATGTTCGCGAAGGCGCTGACGATGGGCGGCACGGGCCTCGGACTGGCCCGGCAGCTGTTGTCGACGATGAGTCAGGACAGCCCGGCGGAACCGGCGTCCGAGGTCAACGGGGTCACGCCGGCCGCTACGCCCTCGCCGCGTAAGCAGCACATTGCGGTGACGGGTGATCAGGAGGGCGGCACGCCTTCCTGACCGGTCCGGTCGGCCGTGGCCGGTGCACGCCCCTCAGCCCGGGGCAAGCACCGGCCACAGCTCCGGGTCCTCGAAGTCGAGCGTGTGGCCTGCTGCCCGTTCACCGGCCCCGCTCCGTGGAACGGGCCATGCAGGTCCTACGGTGTGGGGATGACCATCCAGCACCGTGACGACAGCACCGACGGCCCGGCTGCCTTACCCGGCCGCACCGGCCCGACCGCCACATCCGAGGCCGACCCGCGCGACGTGGGCCCGGTCTATCGGAACTGACCGCCGAACGTCCGGGCGAAGGCGGACCTGGTGGCGGATTCGGGGCTGCGGTCGAGGATGCCGAAGACGATCTGCTCGAAGTGCCCGGCGAACCTGCCGTCGTCCAGCAGCAGCGCCCGGAACGCACCGGCCACCTGCGCCGGATCATTGCGGAACACACCGCAGCCCCAGGCGCCCAGCACCAGCCTGCGGTACCCGCGCACCGCAGCGACCTCCAGTACCCGCTCGGCCCGGGACGCGAGCGCGGCGGGGATGCGGTGCGCGTCCTCGGGGGTGCGGCTGCGGATGACTCCGGCGTTGGGTGCCGGGGAGGTGAGGAAGCCCGCGGTGTACGGGGTGTCGAGCAGCCGCCCCCGGTCGTCGCGGAACACCGGTACACCCGGTGAATGAATCACCCGGTCGGTGTAGAAGGCGCTGCGCTCTGCGCGGTGGTGGGCGTAGTAGTCGGGAGCGCGCAGCAGCGTGGCGTACAGGGCGGAGCCCCGGCACAGGGCTTCCTCCTGGGCCTGTGCGCCGTTGAGATAGCCGCCTCCGGGATTGCGGGCGGAGGCGTAGTTCAGGACAGCGATCTTGCCGGGCCCTTCGCCGGCCATCCGCCGCGCCGCCTGCAGGCTGCTCTCGTCGGTGACCTCGACGACCGGCGTGCGGTCAGAGTCGAGTGCCGCGACCGGTACCGGCTCGGGGCCGTACAGCCTGGTACCCGACAGTGCGGTGGTCAGCGCACGCTCGATGCTCACCTCACGCCCTTCCTGCGTGCGGTAGCGGCCGGCCTCGACAATGGCTTCGGTCTCTCGCGCGATGCCGCGCAGCCGTGCGCTCATCGGTACTCCCCCGTGTGGTGCATACGGGGCATGCTCTGCGCTCCAACGGCATGGATGCAACTGTATTTCCGACGCACAGGGGCACTCTTGTGCGATCTCCCCGTAGGGGTTTGGCTGGTACGGACGAACCGAGCAGAAGGAGGCCCCGGCATGTCATCCGACACACCCGGAGACCACGGTCCGCCCGGCCAGGCCCCGCCCCTCGGCGAGGGCGAGGCGGAGGATTTACTGCGCTGCATCTGCTTCAAGACCGGACCGCCCCGAACGGTCGGCGTTGAACTCGAATGGCTCATTCACCACCGGGATCAGCCCCGCGTCCCTGTCCCACACCACCGTCTCGACGCGGCCGCCGACATCCTCCGGGCCCTGCCCCTGAGTGCGGCGCTCACCTTCGAACCCGGCGGCCAGCTGGAACTCAGCTCGCGCCCCGCCGGCTCCCTGATGGCGTGCATCGACGCCACCGCCGCCGATCTCACCGCGGTACGTGACGCCCTGGACCGGGTGGATCTCGCACCGGTGGGTCTCGGCGTCGATCCGTGGCATCCACCCCGCCGTCTGCTGCACGAGCCCCGCTACGACGCCATGGAGATCTCGTTCGACCGGTCGGGACCGGCCGGCCGCGCCATGATGTGCACCACCGCGTCCGTCCAGGTATGTCTGGACGCAGGAGAGGAGGAGCCGGGTCCGCTCGGCTACGGGCGGCGCTGGCAGCTGTCCCATCTGCTGGGCGCGGTGCTGGTGGCGGTGTTCGCCAACTCGCCGTTCCAGTTCGGCCGCCCGACACCGTGGCGGTCCACCCGGCAGTCGCTCTGGGCCGACCTCGATCCGTGGCGGTCCCTGGCGCCGCCCGGCTGTCTGCCGCCGCGCGACGCGTGGGCCACGCATGTCCTGGACACCCCGGTGATGTGCATCCGCAAGGACAAGGGGCCATGGGCAGTGCCGGACGGTCTGACCTTCCGCAACTGGATCCGCACCGGCACGCCGAGACCACCGGTACGCGCCGACCTCGACTACCACATCAGCACCCTCTTTCCGCCCGTGCGTCCGCGCGGACATCTTGAGCTGCGCATGATCGACGCGCAGCACGGCGCGGACGGGTGGCTGGTGCCGCTCGCCGTCACCACTGCCCTGTTCGACGACCCGGAGGCCGCCGAGACCGTGTACCGCACCGTCAAACCACTGGCCGAGACGGCCGGGCCACGGCCCGCACCGCGCAATCCGCTCTGGGTGGGCGCCGCCCGCGACGGCCTGACCGATCCCGAACTGCGGTCGGCGGCCGTCACCTGCTTCGAACTCGCGCTGGAGGCGCTGCCCCGGATGGGAGCGACCACGGCCGTGCAGAAGGCGGTGGCGGACTTCAACGACCGCTTCGTCGCCCGGAGCCGATGTCCGGCCGACGATCTTCCCGAACTGCTCGCGCCGGGTTCAGCAGGTGATTCGGGCCATCACTTCGAGGGGCCCCGCTCATGACCGACTCCCCCATGCCCGCCGCTTCCGGTCCGCACAGCACGGCCGGTCCGGACGAGGCGGACACCGAGGCGCTCCGGCAGCGCGCCCTCACTGCGCTGCTCACCGCTCGTGAACGCACCACACTTCTCACCGACAGCGTGGACGACCATGAACTGACCGCCCAGCACTCGCCGTTGATGTCCCCCCTGGTATGGGACCTCGCACACATCGGCAATCAGGAGGAGCTGTGGCTGCTGCGCGGGGTGGCCGGGCGGGAGGCGATGCGCCCGGAGATCGACGGGCTGTACGACGCCTTCGAGCATCCCCGGGCGACCCGCCCCTCGCTGCCGCTGCTGGCGCCTGCCGAGGCCCGCACCTACGCCGCGGAGGTACGTGGTCGCGCGCTGGACGTACTCGACGGCACGGCACTGCACGGTGACCGCCCACTGGTGCGGGCCGGGTTCGCCTTCGGCATGATCGCCCAGCATGAACAGCAGCACGACGAAACGATGCTGATCACCCATCAGCTGAGATCGGGACCTGCCGTTCTGACCGCGCCGGTTCCGCCGCCCGCACCCGCCGACGCGGCGGGCCTCCCTGACGAAGTACTGGTCCCGGGCGGCCCGTTCACCATGGGTACGTCCACCGAACCGTGGGCTCTCGACAACGAACGCCCGGCCCATGTGCGCGACGTGCCGGACTTCTTCATCGACACGACCCCGGTCACCTGCGGCGCGTACCAGGGGTTCGTCGAGGACGGTGGCTACACCGAGCGGCGCTGGTGGGCCCCCGAGGGCTGGGCCATGGTCCGCGAGCACGAACTGACCGCTCCGCTGTTCTGGTACCGGGACGCCGGTCAGTGGCTGCGCCGCCGCTTCGGAGTGACCGAGACGGTCCCCGAGACCGAGCCGGTGCTCCATGTCAGCTGGTACGAGGCGGACGCATACGCCCGCTGGGCCGGGCGCCGGCTGCCCTCGGAAGCGGAATGGGAGAAGGCGGCACGCCACGACCCGGCGTCGGGCCGTTCGCTGCGCTATCCGTGGGGCGACGAGGACCCGACTCCCGAGCGGTCCAACCTGGGGCAGCGCCATCTGCGGCCGGCACCTGCGGGGGCGTACGCCGCGGGCGAGTCGCCGCTCGGCGTACGGCAGTTGATCGGTGACGTATGGGAGTGGACGTCGAGCGACTTCCTGCCGTATCCCGGCTTCGCGGCGTTCCCGTACCGCGAGTACTCCGAGGTGTTCTTCGGACCGGCACACAAGGTGCTGCGCGGCGGCTCGTTCGCCGTGGACCCCGTGGCGTGCCGAGGGACGTTCCGCAACTGGGACCTGCCGGTGCGGCGCCAGATCTTCTCCGGATTCCGTACCGCGAGGGATCTCTGATGTGTCGTCATATCGCTTATCTGGGACCGTCGGTGGCTCTCGGCGAGGTGCTGGAACGACCGCCGCACAGCCTCGTGCGCCAGTCCTGGGCGCCGAGAAACCAGCGGCATGGGACCGTCAACGCAGACGGTTTCGGCGTCGGCTGGTACGCGGACGGCGATCCGGTGCCCGGACGGTACCGGCGCCGGGGCCCGGTCTGGGGCGACCAGACGTTCGCCGATCTGGCCAGAGTGGTGCGCAGTCCGGCGTTGCTCGCCGCGGTACGTGACGCCACGGAGGCGGGCGCCGACGGCGAGGCGGCGGCCGCGCCGTTCGCCGCCGGCCGGCTGCTGTTCAGCCACAACGGCGCGGTGAAGGGCTGGCCCGAGTCCCTGGCGCCACTCGCCGCCGCGCTGCCCCCGGCCGAACTGCTGACCCTCACCGCCCGCTGCGACTCGGCCCTGGTCTGGGCCCTCGTACGACACCGCCTCGCCGACGGCGACGAACTGCCGCAGGCCGTCGCCGACACCGTGCTCGACGTGGCGGCCGCCGCACCGGAATCGCGGCTGAATCTGTTGCTCACCGACGGCACCACGATCGTGGCGACGGCCTGGGGAGACACCCTGTGGTATCTCGCCGAGCCCGGCCTGCGCACGGTCGTGGCCTCGGAACCGTACGACGACGATCCGCACTGGCGCACGGTCCCCGACCGGACGTTGCTGACGGCGACCCGCGCCGAAGTCCTGCTGACCCCGCTCAAGGAGCCCGCTGAGTGAGTCCCTTTCTGCTGACCCGCACCCTGCCGGCGGACGCGACGGACGCGGCGCTGCGCGCCGATGTGCTGCACGGCCTGACCCGGCACCCGAAGACACTGCCGCCCAAGTGGTTCTACGACGCGCACGGCAGTGAACTGTTCGAGGAGATCACCCGGCTTCCCGAGTACTACCCGACCCGCGCCGAGCGCGAGATCCTGATCGACCGCGCCGAGGAGATCGCCGCGGCGTCCGGGGCGCAGACCCTGATCGAGCTGGGATCGGGGTCGTCGGAGAAGACCCGGCACCTGCTGGACGCGCTGCCCGTGCTGCACAGTTATGTGCCGGTCGATGTGAGCGAGAGCGCGCTGCGCGGCGCCGCCGAGGCTCTGCTCGCGCAGCGGCCCGACCTCTCCGTGCACGCCCTGATCGCCGACTTCACGGGCGGTCTCGCGCTGCCCGGCACCCCGGGGCCGCGGCTGATCGCGTTCCTGGGCGGCACGATCGGCAATCTGCTGCCCGGCGAGCGGTCGGTGTTCCTGAAGTCGGTCCGGTCGCTGCTCTCCCCCGGCGACGCGCTGCTGCTCGGCACGGATCTGGTGAAGGACGAGAAGGTGCTGGTCGCCGCTTACGACGATGCGGCCGGGGTGACGGCGGAGTTCAACAAGAACGTCCTCAGGGTCGTGAACCGGGAGCTGGGCGCGGACTTCGACCCGGCCGACTTCGATCACGTGGCGCTCTGGGACCCGGAGCGGGAGTGGATCGAGATGCGACTGCGGGCCCGCGAGGCACTCACGGTGAAGGTCCCGGACCTGGATCTGGTGGTGGCCTTCGAGGCCGGCGAGGAGGTGCGTACGGAGGTGTCGGCCAAGTTCCGCAAGGAGGGCATCCGGGCCGAACTCGCCGCGGTCGGTCTGAGCATGGATCAGTGGTGGACGGACTCAGGGGACCGGTTCGCGCTGTCGTTGGCGACGGCGGTCTGAGCAAGACGGGCCAGGGTACGGCGGTCCGGGCAGTCGCCCGCCGGAATCTGCGGCAGGACGCGGATCTCCGCGGTCAGCCCGGCCGCCGTCACCACCCGCCACAGTGAGGCGATGAGTGGATCGTCACCGACGAACGCGGCCGCACCGGCCGGGGCCGTGTGCTCCGCCGGAGCGGCGCGCTCGTGGCCGGGCGACCGGCCGCCCCCACCGGCCGGCCGTGCAGCGACGGCGGGCCCCGTCCGGTCGGCGGCGACAGTGCCGCGCGGCGGAGCGGTGCGGTAGGTGATGTGTACTGGTTGAATGGTGGCATTCGCGTCGATCGCGGCCTGGAACACGGCAGGCCCGAACCGCCCGCCGCCGCACCCGCACCAGGTGGTGCCCTCCGGGAAGGCGACCACCCGTGAACCGCCGCGCAGTACCGCCGCGATGTCGCGCACGGTCGTGGGCAGTGCGCGAAACCGTTCACGTTCGACGAAGAGCGTGCCGCCGACGGCGGCGAGCCGGCCGAGCAGCGGCCAGTTCCGTATCTCGCTCTTGGCCAGCATCCGGCCGGGGAACACGGCCGCGACGAGCGGGATGTCCAGCCATGAGATGTGGTTCGCGACGACGAGCGTGCCCGGTGCGCCTGCCCCGGGTGTGCCGATGACCCGCACACGTATCCCGAAGGCCCGCACGACCCCGTACGCCCAGAGCCGGATCAACCGCTCCCGCCGTACCGCGCCGAGCAGCAGCACGAGCGGGGCACCCAGTACCCCGGCCAGGATGAACGCGCACCCGGCGAGCAGCAGGACCACGGCCGCCGCGCGGCCCCGCGTACGTCCGTCGTGACCTGCGCAGGTGAGCGGGGTGCAGGGTGAGGTGGGCAGCCACGGGTTCATCGCTGTGGGGCGAGTGCGAGGAAGTGGCGCAGATAGCGCGGGTCGGTGCGGCGCAGCGACAGCAGTACGTACAGGTCGGCGACGTTGAAGTCGGGGTCGTACGCGGGCGCCCCGCAGACCCGGGCGCCCAGTCGCAGATAGCCGCGGAGAAGGGGAGGGAGCGTGGAGAGTCCGGTGGGCACGTCTCCCCTTCCTGCGGATCCGGCGGTGGGCTGCCAGAGTCGGTGGGGGGTGACCCAGTGATCCTCGGGTGCCAGGTGCTTGGTCCGTACGGTTGCCCAGGCCCCGGCCGCGGCGACGCCACCGTCGGCGAGGGGTATGGAGCAGCAGCCGGCCAGCCAGTTGTGCCCGGTGCGTTCCATGTAGCGGGCGAGTCCGGCCCAGATCAGCGCGATGACGGCGCCGTCCCGGTGGGCCGGGTGGACGCAGGACCGGCCGACCTCGACCAGGTCTTCGCGGATCGGTCCGAGCCGCCCGAGGTCGAACTCGCTCTCCGCGTAGAGGCGCCCGGCGATCCGTGCCCGGTCGGGCGGCAGCAGGCGGTAGGTGGCGACGACGTCGCCGGTGGTCTCCTCCCGTACCAGCAGATGGTCGCAGTAGGCATCGAACGCGTCGCTGTCCAGACCGGGTTCGGCTCCGTCCAGCCTGGCGCCGAACTCACCGGCGAAAACCTGATGGCGCAGGCGCTGGGCGGCACGTACGTCTTCCTGGTCGACGGCGAGGGACACCCGGTAGCGCGACGGGGCGGGAGGGGCGGGCTGAGCGGGAACAACGGGGGCGGCGGGGAGCGAGGTGACGGGCAGCGCGTTCATGACGGTCTCCGGGGGACGGATCGGCAAGGGCGGCCGCCGGGCCTTCGCACTGCTGCGAAGCCCGGCCCCTTACTTCTTCCGTGACCGGCTGGATTCGACATGACCGCATGGGGGAGCCGGGATGTGCGAAGGCTGAATCCCGGGTGTGTCCGAGCGGATCAATACTGGGTGTGTCAGCCGCCCGCGAGCTGGTCGGTGATCTTCTGCGAGGCCGCCTTCGCCTCGTCCCGCGGGTCGCCGCCCTGGAGGACAGCCGTCATGTACGGCTTGATCGGGTTGACGGCCTCGACGTTCGCCCACTGCGGCGAGTTGGGCGTCGCACGCCCCTTCGTGGCGCCCCGGGCCATCGCCGCGGTGCCCTCCTGTCCCAGGATGGCACGCGCGAGACCGGGCTTGTTGGGCACGTAGCTCATGGTCCTGGCGAGTTCCTCCTGCCACTTCCGGCCCGCCAGCGCCTTGATCACATCGATACCCGCGGCGCGCTGACTCGCCTTCTCCGGAACGATCAGATCGGACCCGCCGGTGAACACGGAGCCGGGGGCCTTCGCGGACTTGCCCGGGATCGGGAAGTAGCCCAGCCTTCCCTTGAGTTCGGGGTTCAGCTGCTCGATCTGCGCGGCGGTGCCGGGCACCGAAATGATCTGCGCGACGTCGCCCTTGGCGAAGACCTTGGCCTGCGGGGGCCTTTCCTCGTCCGCGTCCTTGGGGCCGTCACCGAGCGCCTGGAGTTCCTTGTAGAAGCTCATGCCCCTGATTGCGCCGGGGCTGTCCAGGGCGCCTTCCCAGTCGCCGCCCCTCTCCTCGGCCAGTTCGCCGCCCTCGTCCCAGATGAATCCGGCAAGGACATACCAGTTCTGGCCCGCGAGATAGATGCCCTGATTGCCGTGCCGGTTCAGCTGTGAGCTGTCCGCGATCCATTCGTCCCGGGTCTTCGGCGGAGTCTTGATACCGGCCTGCTCGAAGAGGTCCTTGTTGTAGATCACCACTCGATTGGCTGCGTACCAGGGGATGCCGTACTGGACGCCGTCGATGCTGCCCGGGTCGGCGAGACCTGGCAGCCAGTCCTCGCTGCCGAGGTCACGCACGGACTCCAGGGTGAGGTCGCGCAGCCCGCCGCTCTCCGCGTACTGGGGGACCTGGGTGTTTCCGACCTCGATGACGTCCGGGGTGTCCTTGCCGTTGAGCGCATCGGTGACCTTCGGGCCGATGCCGCTCCAGCTCTGGATCTTGAACTCGAGCTCGACGGAGGGGTGTTCGTCCTCGTACGCCTTCGTGAAGCGCTTCAGGAAATCGGCGGAGACGCTGTCCTTCATCAGCCAGATCGTGACCTTTTTGCTGCTGGACGTCTCCGAGCCCGGGACAAAGCCGCATCCGCCCAGCGCAAAGGTGGAAACGAGCGCAACGGCTCCGACGAGTATGCGGTTCTTCACCAGGTTCACCTTCTGCGAAACGGCACGACGAAATCCAGAACCCGGTGTGGGGGAATGCGGGCGGCGCTCGCACGGGCGTGGCTGGATTTTGGTATGGACCATTGCTCTGGTCAAGTCCCGTTCATCACGCATTCCGCACACCGACCTCTCGCGTCCCCGGGCCGGGTAGGGCACCGTGGTAGGGACGAGAGGAGACATAAGATGTCGAATCACACCTATCGGGTCACGGAAATCGTGGGAACCTCTCATGAAGGCGTCGACGACGCCATCCGCAGAGGCATCGCGAGAGCTTCGGAAACGTTGCACAATCTCGATTGGTTCGAGATCACGCAGGTTCGCGGAGAGATCACGGATGGCCGGATCGAGCACTATCAGGTGGGCCTGAAAGTGGGCTTCCGGCTCGACGAGACGAGCTGATCCGGCGCGAGCGCTCAGGGCCGCGTCCGGCCGGTTCCGCCACGCCGGATTCACGTACGGCCCTCACGCTCCTGCGCGTCCTCGAGCGCGGGCGACACCTTCGCCCAGCGGGCCCGCACCACGGCGAAGCCGGCCTGCTCCGCCGCATCGCAGACGAGTTCGTCGTCATCGACCAGCATCCGCACCTCATGCTCCCGGCCCAGCCGCTTCAGGATCTCCAGCTTGGTGTGCCGGGCCGGCCTGCGGTCGTCGTTGCGGCGCATGTACAACCGTCCCTCGGGCAGTCCCTGTTCCGCCAGCCAGGCAACGGTGTCCCGGCGACAGCGCTCGGGCCGCCCGGTGAGATACCTGATCTCGCACTCCTCGGCGCTGCTCAGTACCAGCCGTACCCCTTCGGGAAGCGGTGGGTCGTCAACGGCTGCGGAGAAGAAGCCGCTCCAGTCGCGCCGTCGCCCCTCCAGATAGTGCTGCCGGTGGCCGGTGTCCGCGAGCGTGCCGTCCAAGTCGAATACGGCCAGGGGCCGGTGGTCGCTTCTCACACCCCCAGCAAATCAGGTCGAGCATCGGGAGTTGAGCGATGCCGGCGCCGGCCCGCCGCAGCTGCGGCCCCTGTCCGGACCGGCCGGTGTGCCGGGCGACCGCTTCGAGGACGTCGTCCTCGGCCGGTGAGTCGGCCATGACGGCGCTTCCACTTCCCCGGTAGGCGCGCCCGCGCGCAGGACGCAGCGTACGGGCGGGGCCGTCCGGCACTCAAGAGTGCGTCGTGAGGACCTCACGAGGACCGCCCCGAGGCCTCCGTTACACACCCCCGCGTCCACGCGCGCGCGGATGTGCGATCATGCCCTTACGTTCCGCGCAGATCGCAAAAGGTTGTGCAGGATGCGCATGGAATCAAAAGCGTTTGTAAAGCTATATTCAGGTTTGTGGCATCCAACGTTAACCATGTGAAGCGAATACTCCTGCGTTCAGGGAAGAGCCCCTACGACGTCGTCCCCGTCGAGCGAGCTCTCCATGACGACGTGTTCGCCACCAACTCAGGCAACCTGATCTTCAGCGACGCCGCTCACAAGATCCTTGAGACGCCACGCTCGGAGGTGGTGTCGAACGGCATCGCCACCAGGGTCGCCGATGCCGACCGGATCAACAGCGAGTACGATGTCTTCGTCATCCCGCTCGCCAACGCCTTCCGGCCGTCCTTCGAGCGCCAGCTGGAGCGCCTGACGCAGCTGATCTCGAAACTGAAGATCCCGGTCGTCGTCCCGGGGGTGGGCGCCCAGACCGGAGTCAATTACTCCGCGGACCGGCTGCGGCCCATGCAGGAGACGGTCCACGCGTTCGTCTCCGCCGTGCTCGACCACAGCGCCTCCATCGGCGTGCGCGGGGAGTTCACCGAGCGGTATCTGCGGGACATGGGTTTCCGCGACGTGGAGGTCATCGGCTGTCCCTCGATGTTCCTCAACGGCAGCAGGCTCGACATCCGGGAGAGCGGCCGGGCACTGGGGCCCGAGTCGCGGGTCGCCATCAACGGATCCCATGACGCCGTGCGGAAGCACAAGCTCGGGCAGATCATCAACCGTACCCACGCGCGCTACCCCCACCTCCGGTTCATCGGCCAGAACCTCTCCGACGCACGTCAGCTGCACTGGCGCGACCTGTCCCATCAGAACGCCTCGCTGACCGACATCCCCACCCATCCCGACCACCCCATGTACGGGGAGGACAAGGTCCGGGTCTACATCGACCCGGTCACCTGGATGGACGACCTGCGGGGTTTCGACTTCTCCTTCGGCTCCCGGATCCACGGCAACATCGCGGCGCTGCTGACCGGAACGCCCGCCACCGTGCTCTGCGGCGACTCCCGGACGCTGGAGCTGTGCCGCTACTACGACATCCCGCACCGGATGCTCACCGAGGCCCCCTTCGACCTCGACCCCGCCGACCTCTACGCCGAGGCGGACTTCGGGCCGCTGATGCGCGGTCACCAGGAGCGGTTCGACCGGTTCATGAACTTCCTCGACAAGAACGGCCTGGAGAACACCTTCACCCACGGCGACGGCGGTGCGGCCTTCGAGGCACGGATGAGCACTCTGGCCTTCCCTCCTGGTATCCGCCCCTGGGTCGGAGCCGACGCCTCCACGATGGGTGCGCGACTCAACTGGCTCCAGTCCCAGCTGACGGACCTCACCGCCCAGAACACCCAGCTCAAGCGGAAGCTCGCTAAGAGCACCGCGCTGCCCGTCCAGCGCTCCACGTACCAGCGGGCCCGCAGTGTCGTGGGAAGGCCCATAAAGCGCGCCCTGCGTCCGTCGCGCTAGGACCTGTCCGAACCTGGTCCGAGGCCGGTCCGGCAGGACCGGCCTCCGGTCGTCCGGGGCCCGGGAGATGGTCCGGCAGCCCTGCGCCGACCGGTCCCGTACCTACGGGCCTCGCCACGCCTGAGCCACTCCCGACGCCTAGAATCGGAGTGTTTGTCCCCAGGCCGCCGGCCCTGCCCCGATCCGTACGGAGTCCCCGCGCACATGTCCACCCCCCACGATCCGTACGTCCGGGTGCGCGGCGCCCGTGAACACAATCTCCAGGACGTCTCGGTCGACATCCCGCGCGACACACTCACCGTGTTCACCGGCGTCTCGGGCTCCGGGAAGTCCTCCCTCGCGTTCGGGACGATCTACGCCGAGGCGCAGCGCCGCTACTTCGAGTCCGTCGCCCCGTACGCCCGCCGGCTGATCCATCAGGTCGGTGCGCCCGCGGTCGGCGAGGTCACCGGGCTGCCGCCCGCCGTCTCGCTGGAGCAGCGCCGCTCGGCGCCCGGTGCCCGTTCGTCCGTCGGGACGGTCACCACGCTCTCGAACTCCCTGCGCATGCTGTTCTCGCGCGCCGGGGACTACCCGGCCGGTGCCGAACGGCTGGACTCCGACTCCTTCTCACCGAACACCGCCGCCGGTGCGTGTCCTGAGTGCCACGGTCTCGGCCGTATCCACCGCACCACCGAGGAGCTGCTCGTACCCGACCCCTCGCTGTCGATCCGGGACGGTGCGATCGCCGCCTGGCCAGGGGCCTGGCAGGGCAAGAACCTGCGCGATGTGCTGGACGCGCTGGGCTACGACATCGACCGACCGTGGCGCGAGCTCGACGCCGGGGACCGGGAGTGGATCCTGTTCACCGATGAGCAGCCGGTGGTGACGGTCCATCCGGTGCGTGACGCGGGGCGTATCCAACGCCCTTACCAGGGCACGTACATGAGCGCCCGCCGTTATGTGATGCACACCTTCGCGGACTCCAAGAGCCGCACTTTGCGGGCGAAGGCCGAGCGCTTCCTGACCAGCGCCCCCTGCCCGGTCTGCGGCGGCAGCCGGCTGCGTCCGGAGGCGATGGCGGTCACCTTCGCCGGCCGTTCGATCGCCGAACTCGCCGCGCTTGCGCTCACCTCGCTCGCCGAGGTGCTGCGCGAGGCGGGCGGCGGTGACACGGCGCGGGTGCTGACGGCAGATCTGCTCGCCCGGATCGAGACGGTCACCGAGCTCGGACTCGGCTATCTCAGCCTCGACCGTACGGCTCCGACACTGTCCTCGGGCGAGCTGCAACGGCTGCGGCTCGCCACCCAGTTGCGCTCCGGTCTGTTCGGTGTCGTCTATGTGCTGGACGAGCCGTCGGCGGGTCTGCACCCGGCGGACACCGAGTCGCTGCTGGGGGTGCTCGGCCGGCTGAAGGAGGCCGGGAACTCGGTCTTCGTCGTGGAGCATCAGATGGATGTGGTGCGCCGGGCGGACTGGCTGGTCGATGTGGGACCGCTGGCCGGTGAGCACGGGGGCCGGGTGCTGCACAGCGGTCCCCCGGCCGGCCTTGCGGAGGTGGCGGAGTCGGCGACCCGGCGCTTCCTCTTCGACGACGGACCCGCTCCGGTGCGGGCGGTGCGTACGCCGTCGGGGTGGCTGAAGCTGAACGGGGTCGACCGCCACAATGTGCGGGGGGTGGACGCGGAGTTCCCGCTCGGGGTGTTCACGGCCGTCACCGGTGTCTCGGGGTCGGGGAAGTCGACCCTGGTCGGTCAGGTGCTGGCCGGTGTCCTCGCCGACCGGCAGGCGTCCGCCATCGCCGACCTCCCCACCGAGCGTCCCACGCCCGGGTGCGCGTCGGTGGAGGGACTGGAGGCGGTGGACCGTCTGGTGCAGGTCGACCAGAGGCCGATCGGCCGTACCCCTCGGTCCAATCTGGCCACGTACACCGGGCTCTTCGATGTCGTACGGAAGCTGTTCACCGAGACGGACACGGCGCGCGAGCGCGGCTACAAGGCCGGACGGTTCTCGTTCAACGTGGCGGGCGGGCGGTGCGAGACCTGCCAGGGCGAGGGGTTCGTCTCCGTTGAACTGCTCTTCCTGCCCAGTACGTACGCGCCCTGCCCCGACTGTCACGGTGCGCGGTACAACCCTCAGACCCTGGAGGTCACCCTGCGCGGTCTCGACATCGCGCAGGTGCTGGACCTGACGGTGGAGTCGGCGGCCGGCTTCTTCGCCGGTACGCCGGCTGCCGAGCGCAGTCTGCGGACACTGCTCGACGTCGGGCTCGGCTATCTGCGGCTGGGTCAGCCCGCCACGGAGCTGTCGGGCGGTGAGGCCCAGCGGATCAAGCTCGCCGCCGAGCTCCAGCGCACCCGCCGAGGCCACACCATGTATCTGCTCGACGAGCCGACGACCGGGCTGCACCCTGCCGATGTAGAGGTGCTGATGCGGCAGTTGCACGGTCTGGTCGACGCGGGCAACACGGTTGTGGTCGTGGAGCACGACATGGCGGTGGTGGCGGGCGCCGACCGGGTGATCGACCTCGGTCCCGGCGGCGGCGACCGGGGCGGCCGGATCGTTGCGGCGGGACCGCCCGCCGAGGTCGCGCGTGCGGAGGGCAGCCGTACGGCGGCGTACCTCAGAGCGTCCCTCCGTCTCGCCTGAGGATTCGATCGGGTTCAACTGCCCGGTTTCCACTGAGAGTTGCCGCATCGGGCAAGCAATGGGAAATGAAAAGGCAAAGAACATTGACCACAGGCTGGTCCAGACCAATTATGGGCATGCCGCACGGCCGCTGCATGCCGTGCGGCATGTGACCCCCGGCCGGGATTCACAGGAACGGGCCGCGCCCCCGACGGGGCGCGGCGCAGCCGTGCGATCCGCCCGTTGTCTCACCCCCCTGGGAGCACCCCATGAGACGTCCAAGAACACTCGGCGCAGTCCTGAGTGTCCTGGCAACGACCATCGCGTCCGCCGGCCTCGTCCTCGGATCAGGCGCCGGTGCGCAGGCCGCCACGACCGCCGCCACGCCCCTGCCCGCGCATGTCTTCGCCCCGTACTTCGAGGCGTACAACGGAGACAGCCCGGCCGCTCTCTCCGAGCAGTCCGGTGCCAAGTATCTGACCATGGCCTTCGTCCAGACGGAGGCCCGCGGTTCCTGCACCCCGTACTGGAACGGCGATTCGGGCCGGCCCATCGCACAGTCCGAATTCGGTGCCGACTTCACCGCCATCCGGTCGCGCGGCGGCGATGTGATCCCGTCGTTCGGCGGCTACGCGGCCGACAACGGCGGCACCGAGATCGCCGACAGCTGCACCAGCGTCGACTCGATCGCCGCGGCGTACGAGAAGGTCATCACGACCTACGACGTGTCCCGCCTCGACATGGACATCGAGGACAACTCCCTCGACAACAACGCCGGCATCGACCGCCGCAACAAGGCGATCAAGAAGGTGCAGGACTGGGCCGCCGCCAACGGGCGCTCGGTGCAGATCTCCTACACCCTGCCCACCACCACGAGCGGCCTCGCCGACAGCGGTCTGGCGGTGCTGGAGAACGCCGTGTCCAACGGCACGAAGGTCGACGTCGTGAACCTGATGACGTTCGACTACTACGACGGCGCCTCGCACAACATGGCGCGGGACACCCAGACGGCGATCACCGGCCTGAAGGGTCAACTGGCCGATCTGTACCCGTCGAAGACCGACGCCCAGCTGTGGGGCATGACCGGGATCACCGAGATGCCGGGCATCGACGACTACGGCCCGGCCGAGACGTTCACGACGGCGGACGCGACCGCGGTCTACAACTGGGCCGTGTCCAAGGGCGTCAGCACGCTGTCGTTCTGGGCGTTGCAGCGAGACAACGGGGGCTGCCCCGGCACCGGGGGCAGCGACACCTGCTCCGGCATCGCGCAGGACACCTGGTACTTCTCGCACACCTTCGCGCCCTTCACGAGCGGTGCCGGTCCGGTGACGGACGACTACTCGGTGGGCGTCGCACCCGGTTCGGCCACGGTCGCCCCAGGTGGCTCCACCACGGCGACCGTGAACACCGCGGTCACCTCCGGCAACGCGAAGACCGTCGCGCTGACGACGAGCGGGGCGCCCGCCGGGGTGACGGCGGCCCTCAGCCCGACCTCGGTCACCGCAGGGGGTACGTCGAAGCTGACGGTCGACGCGTCGGCTTCCGCGGCGCCCGGCACGTACCGGATCAGTGTGACCGGCACCGCGGGCACGCTCAGCCACGCGGCGACCTTCACCCTGACGGTGTCGGGTCCGGGTGGCGGCACCGGCGCACTGGTGAACGGCGACCTCGAGACGGGTTCGCTGAGTCCCTGGACCTGTGAGTCCGGCGGCGCGGTCGTCTCCACTCCTGTGCACGGCGGTTCGCACGCGCTCGCTGCGGCGGCCGACCCGTCCCGGACGGGCGAGTGCACGCAGACGATCACACTGTCCCCCAACACCGGCTACACACTGAGCGGTTGGGTGCAGGGCAACTACGGCTACCTCGGTGTGCGGGGCGACGCCTCGGCGAGCACCTGGGGTTCGTCGAGCGGCTACGCCAAGCAGACGGTGGCGTTCACCACCGGCTCGACCGGCACGGTGACCGTCTATCTGCACGGCTGGTACGGGCAGGGCACGGTCTACGGCGACGACATCTCGGTGACGTCGTGACCCGCCTGAGCATCTGAGACTTCCTGGCCCCTGAGGTGGGCGGCCTCCGGGGCCAGGAAGTCGGCCGTGGTCTCAGCGGTGCACCTTCCGGGTCGCCCGCAGCCACTCCTTGTTCATGGCCGAGATCGACGGCAGCGGAATGCCCTTCGGGCAGGCCGTGGCGCACTCGCCGGTGAGGGTGCAGCCGCCGAAGCCCTCGCTGTCCATCTGTCCGACCATGTCGAGCACCCGGGTCTCGCGCTCCGGGGCGCCCTGCGGCAGGACGTTGAGGTGGTTGATCTTCGCCGATGTGAAGAGCATCGCCGAGCCGTTGGGGCAGGCCGCGACGCAGGCGCCGCAGCCGATGCACTCGGCGTGCTCGAAGGCGAAGTCGGCATCCGGCTTGGGCACCGGCGTGGCGTGCGCCTCGGGGGCGGTGCCGGTCGGGGCGGAGATGTAGCCGCCCGCCTGGATGATCCGGTCGAAGGCCGAACGGTCCACCACCAGGTCCTTGACGACCGGGAAGGCGGAGGCGCGCCACGGTTCGATGTCGATCGTGTCGCCGTCCTGGAAGGACCGCATGTGGAGCTGGCAGGTGGTGGTGCGCTCGGGGCCGTGGGCATCGCCGTTGATGACAAGGCTGCAGGCGCCGCAGATGCCTTCGCGGCAGTCGTGGTCGAAGGCGACGGGGTCGTCGCCGGCGAGGATGAGTTCCTCGTTGAGGGTGTCGAGCATTTCCAGGAACGACATGTCCTGCGAGATGCCGTCCACCTCGTAGGTGGACATGGCGCCGGGGGCGTCGGCGTTCTTCTGGCGCCAGACGCGCAGGGTGAGCTTCATGCGTAGCTCCGCTGAGTGGGGTGGACGTACTCGAAGACGAGGTCTTCCTTGTGCAGGACGGGTGCCTCGCCGGTGCCGGAGAACTCCCAGGCGGCGGCGTAGGAGAACTCCTCGTCCCGGCGGGCGGCTTCGCCGTCCGGGGTCTGTGACTCCTCGCGGAAGTGGCCTCCGCAGGACTCGGCGCGGTGCAGGGCGTCGAGGCACATGAGCTCGGCGAGCTCCAGGTAGTCGACGATGCGGTTGGCCTTCTCCAGCGACTGGTTGAACTCGTCGCCGGTGCCGGGAACCTTGATGCGGCGCCAGAACTCGTCGCGGATCTGCGGGATCCGGTCGAGGGCCTTGCGCAGCCCCTCCTCGGTGCGGGCCATGCCGCAGTACTCCCACATGAGTTCACCGATCTCGCGGTGGAAGGAGTCGGGGGTGCGGTCGCCTTCGACGGAGAGCAGCAGGTTCAGCCGGTCCTCGGTGTCAGCGACGACCTCTTCGACGGCCGGGTGCGAGGCGTCGACCTCCCCGTGGTGCGGGTTGCGGGCCAGATAGTCGTTGATGGTCGACGGCAGGACGAAGTAGCCGTCGGCGAGGCCCTGCATCAGCGCCGAGGCGCCGAGCCGGTTGGCGCCGTGGTCGGAGAAGTTGGCCTCGCCGATGGCGAAGAGGCCGGGGATGGTGGTCTGGAGGTCGTAGTCGACCCAGAGTCCGCCCATCGTGTAGTGCACGGCGGGGTAGATCCGCATCGGGGTCTCGTACGGGTTCTCCGCGGTGATCCGCGCGTACATGTCGAAGAGGTTGCCGTACTTCTCCTCCACCTTGGCCTTGCCCATCCGCTGGATGGCCTCCGCGAAGTCGAGGTAGACGCCCTGTCCGCCGGGGCCGACGCCGCGGCCCTCGTCGCAGACGTTCTTCGCGGCGCGCGAGGCGATGTCACGCGGTACGAGGTTGCCGAAGGCCGGGTAGATGCGCTCCAGGTAGTAGTCGCGCTCGTCCTCGGGGATCTCGTTCGCGGGGCGGTTGTCGCCCTTGGCCTTCGGCACCCAGATCCGGCCGTCGTTGCGCAGCGACTCGCTCATCAGCGTCAGCTTGGACTGGTGGTCGCCGGTGCGCGGGATGCAGGTGGGGTGGATCTGGGTGAAGCACGGGTTGGCGAAGTACGCGCCGCGGCGGTGGGCGCGCCAGATGGCGGTGGCGTTGGAGTTCATGGCGTTCGTCGACAGGTAGAAGACGTTGCCGTAGCCGCCGCTGGCCAGCACGACCGCGTCGGCGAAGTAGGTGTCGATCTTCCCGGTGACCAGGTCACGGGCGACGATGCCGCGGGCTTTGCCATCGACGATGATCAGGTCGAGCATCTCGGTGCGGGCGTGCAGTTCGACGTTGCCGGCCGCGATCTGCCGGGACAGTGCCTGGTAGGCGCCGAGGAGGAGCTGCTGCCCGGTCTGGCCGCGGGCGTAGAAGGTACGGGAGACCTGGACGCCGCCGAAGGAGCGGTTGTCGAGGAGGCCGCCGTACTCGCGGGCGAAGGGGACGCCCTGGGCGACGCACTGGTCGATGATCTCCACGGAGATCTGGGCGAGTCGGTGGACATTGGACTCGCGGGCGCGGAAGTCGCCGCCCTTGACCGTGTCGTAGAAGAGCCGGTGGATCGAGTCGCCGTCGTTGCGGTAGTTCTTCGCGGCGTTGATGCCGCCCTGGGCGGCGACGGAGTGGGCGCGGCGGGGCGAGTCCTGGAAGCAGAACTGGACGACGTGGTAGCCCTGTTCGGCCAGCGTCGCCCCGGCCGAACCGCCTGCGAGGCCGGTGCCGACGACGATGACGGTGTGCTTGCGGCGGTTGGCCGGGTTGACCAGCTTCGCCTGGAAACGGCGGGTGTCCCAGCGTTCGGCGACGGGGCCTTCGGGAGCCTTGGTGTCGACGACGGGCGCGCCCGTCTCGTAGTGCGAGTAGTCGGTCATGTCAGCTCACGACTCCGGTCATGACGGCGACGGGTACGGAGATGAAGCCCACCGTCAGCACCAGTGCGAGGACGTTGGCGATGGTCTTGAGGGCGCGGTCACGGGTCGCGTTACCCGCGCCGAGGGTCTGGGCTGCGCTCCAGAAGCCGTGCTGGACGTGGAGTCCGAGGGCGAGCATGGCGACGATGTAGATGGTGTTGCCGTACCAGGTGGAGAAGGTGTCGATGACGTTCTGGTACGGGTGTCCGGACTGGAATCCGCCGGAGTGCACGGTGCCCGTCGTCAGGTCGAGGATGTGCCAGACGATGAACAGGGCGAGGATGATTCCGCCCCAGCGCATGGTCCGCGTGGCGTAGCTCGCCCGGGGCTTCTTGTGGACGTATTTGCTGGGCCGTGCCCTGATGTCGCGGCGGCTCAGCTGGTACGCGGAGGTGGCATGCAGCACTACGGCGGCGACGAGTACGACGCGGACGATCCACAGGGCCCACTCGTAATGCAGGAAGGGCTCGCCCATGGTCCGCAGCCAGTGTGCGTAATGGTTGAACTCGCCGGATCCGAAGAAGATCTTCAGGTTGCCGATCATATGGACAACCAAGTAGAGGAGCATGATCAGGCCACTCACGGCCATGATCGTCTTCTTGCCGACGGACGAGTCCCAGAGCGTACGCGTCATGGACGGCCGTCGGTCCGTCCGTGTTGCCAATGCCATGGACACGACGCTAGGGCCGAAAGGCCCCATCAGTCCAAGACATGGAGCAGCTCATCTTCATAGGCGTGGACTATCGCGGCCGCTAGGCTGAGTGTATGCAATTCCAGCAGCTGACGTACTTCGTGGCCGTGGCCGAGACCCGTCACTTCACCCGTGCCGCTGAAGAGGTGCATGTGTCACAGCCCTCGCTCTCCCAGCAGATCAGAGCGCTGGAGAACGAGCTGGGGGCGGAGCTGTTCAGCAGGGCCCGCGGCAACATCACCCTGACCGATGCGGGCGAGGCCCTGCTGCCGCTCGCCCGGCGCATCCTCGCCGACGCCGACACCGCACGCCACGAGGTGCAGGAGCTGGCTCAGTTGCGCCGGGGCCGGGTCCGGCTCGGCGCCACGCCCAGTCTCTGCACGGGCCTGCTCCCCGACGTACTGCGTGCCTTCCACGACCGGCATCCGGGAATCCAGCTGCTGCTGGAGGAGGGCGGCTCGCTCGACCTCGTGCGGGAGCTGGCGCGCGGAGCACTCGATCTGGCCCTGATCGTGCTGCCGTTGCCGGCGGCGTCCCCCGCGCTCACCACGGTCGAGCTGCTCCAGGAGGATCTGGTCGTGGTGTCGTCGGCACGGGCGCCACGGCCCGGCCGGGGCGGGAGCGTGAGGATCGCCGACCTCCAGGGGGAATCCCTGGTGATGTTCCGGCACGGCTACGACCTGCGCGAACTGACGGTCGCCGCCTGCCGGGCGGAGGGCTTCGAGCCGTCGTTCACGGTGGAGGGCGGGGAGATGGACGCGGTGCTCGGCTTCGTCCGGGCAGGTCTCGGGATCGCTGTGGTGCCCAGCATGGTCGCCGGCCGGGCCGGTCACGACCTGCGGACCACACCGCTGGCCCGCCCGGGCCTGCGGCGCACGATCGCGCTCGCGCACCGCAGCGATGTGGCACCACCGCGCGCGGCGCGCGAGCTGCAGAAGGTGGTACTCGCAGCCGGACGGACCTGAGCCGGCACCGGGCCGCCGGTTACGCGGCCTATGGCCGCGCCTTGTTCTCAATCGCCGGACGGGCTTGATCTTCGCGATTGAGGACGAAACGTCGACCGGACGGCCTCGGCGCCTTCACTCCCCGCCCCCTCACACCGCGTCGGCCAGCAGCAGTGAGTGGATCCGGTCGGGCGCACCGGGGCGGGCGTAGTACCACCCCTGAGCCGTGTCGCACCCCAGCTCCCGCAGCTGCTCCGCCTGGGCCCCGGTCTCCACGCCCTCCACCGTGACCGCGAGGTCCAGGCTGTGGGCCAGCGAGACGATTCCCTCGACGATCTTCAGATCGACCGGATCCGCCGGATGCTGCTGCATGCCCTGCGTGAAGGAACGGTCCAGCTTGAGGACGCTCACCGGAAGCCTGCGCAGGTTCGCCAGGTTCGAGTACCCGGTGCCGAAGTCGTCGAGAGCTATGTCGACGCCCATTTCCGCCAGTTGCCGCAGCGGCTTCAGCAGATCGTCGTCCGCGCCGATGAGCGCGGACTCCGTGACCTCCAGGCACAGTGCCCCGGGTGCGAGCCCCGACCGCTCCAGCACGTCTACCGTCTCGGCGACCAGCCGCGGATGGTGCAACTGGGTCGGCGAGAGGTTGACGTTTATCCGCAGCGGACCGCCGTCGCTGTGCCGCTCCTGCCAGAAGTGGGCCTGCCGCACGGACTCCTCCAGCACCCAGCGGCCGAGCGGCACGATCAGCCCGGTGTGCTCGGCGAGCGGGATGAACCGGTCGGGACCGAGCACCCCGTGCTGCGGGTGGCACCAGCGCACCAGTGCCTCCGCACCGTGCACCGTGCCGTCGCCGAGGTGCACGAGGGGCTGGTACTCGATGAAGAACTCACCGCGCTCCAGGGCGGCGGGCAGCGCGGTGGTCAGCCCGTGCCGGGTGATGGCACGGGCATCCGCCTCGGCGTCGGCGAGCTCGAAGCGGTTGCCGCCCGCCGACTTGGCCCGGTACATCGTGATGTCGGCGCTGCGCAGTACCTCGGCGGCGCTGCGTTCACCGGCCGGCCCTTCGACGACCCCGATGGAGCCGCGTACGGTCAGCTCACGGCCCTCCAGCCGGATCGGGGTTCCGAGCACGCCGAGGATGCGGCAGGCCAGCTCGTCGACCTCCGTCCGGGTGTCGGGGCCGGTGGTCAGGGCCACGAACTCGTCGCCGCCGAGCCGAGCCACCATCTCGCCGGGCGCGGTCGCACAGCTCTGCAGCCGGTCGGCCACCTCGACCAGCAGCCGGTCCCCCGACGCGTGGCCGAGGCTGTCGTTGATCGCCTTGAAGCCGTCGAGGTCCAGGTAGCACAGGCCGAAGCGGCTGCCGTCGTCGGCGGAGAGCGCCTTCTCCAGCCGTTCGAAGAACAGCGTCCGGTTCGGCAGGCCGGTGAGCGCGTCATGCGTGGCCTCGTACCGCAGCCGCAGATTGAGCAGCCGACGCTCCGTGGTGTCCTCCAGCAGCGCCAGCTGATACTCCGGCCTGCCCTCGGAGTCGCGCAGCAGTGACACCGTCAGATTGGTCCACAGCACGGTGCCGTCGTTGCGGTAGTACGGCTTCTCGACCCGGTAGTGCTCGCGTTCGCCACGTACCAGCTCGTTGTAGTACTTCCATACCTGCGGCGAGTCCTCGGGGTGGACCCACTCGTTGAGCCGGTGGCTGCGCACATGGTGTTCGAGCCCGCCGAACATCCGGGTGAGCGTGTCGTTGACCTCCAGCACATTGCCGTCCAGGTCGGCGATCCCGATGCCGATGGCCGCGTCCTTGAAGACGGCGCGGAAGCGTGCCTCGGTGGCGTGCAGAGTCTGCTCGGCGTCCGAGCGGGCGGTGAGCGCCGAGCGGGCGATGGCCTCCTGTTCGGCGAGGGTCCGCTCACGCAGCGCCTGGGTGAAGCCGCCGGCGAGGGCATGCTGTATCCGTGCGCAGCGGGCTCTGCTGTCCTCGGTCGACAGCGCCGTCGAGCCGTTGCTTCCGCAGTAGAGCACGAGGTAGGAGTCGATGACACCGAGCGTGCTGCTGAGTGCGTCCGGGTCCGTGCAGTGCGCGGCCACGAGGGCGACGCCCACCTCGCTCGCGGGCGTCGCGTCGAAGGGCCGCGCGTGCAGGATGTCGCTGAGCCCGCGGGCCAGCGGCAGCAGATGCTGTTCGAACTCCGTGCGCGTCATGGAGGTGGCCGTCGCCGGGAAGGTGGCCCGGCTCCAGATCGTGGCGAATCTCCGGAGCCTGTCCTCGGGCCCGTCGGGCTCCGTGTCGGGCGCTCCGGACGACTGGGCGGGAATGCTCACGCCTTGCGTCCCACCCCTGCGAAGCCCGAGAAGGCAAATGGGTCCTCGTGCTCCACCGCGTGGGGAGTGTCGGGGCGCCAGTTCGGCATGGACACAAGTCCGGGCTCGACCATCTCGTGTCCCTCGAAGAAGCGGGCGATCTCTTCACGCGACCGCATGACCAGAGGGTTGCGGATGTTGTTGTAGACGCCGACCGCGCCGCCCGCCTCCTCCCGGGTGAGCGGAATCCCCTCGTACGAGGCGTGGGTGATGACGATGAGGCTGCCGGGGGCGAGTTGCTCGCGCAGTTCGGCGACCGCGGTGTGCGGGTCGTCGGAGTCCTCGATGAAGTGAAGTACGGCGACGAGCAGCAGAGCCACCGGTCGGTCCAGGTCGAGCAGTTCGGAGATCGCCGGGCTTTTCACGATCTCCTGCGGGCGGCGCAGATCCGCGGCGGCGATCACCGCCCGGTCGTTTCCTTCGAGTACGGCCCGGCTGTGCGCGACCGCAACAGGGTCGTGATCGACATACGCCACCCGGGCCTCGGGCTCGGCCGCCTGTGCGACTTCGTGCACATTCCCGAAAGTCGGTATTCCGGAACCGATGTCCAGAAACTGGGTGATGCCCTGACTCACCGCATAACGCACGGCCCTGCGCATAAAGGCGCGATTCGCCTGCATGATCTTGGGGAGTCCCGGCATGAACTCCATGGCCTTGCGAGCCGCTTCCCGGTCCACCTCGAAATTATGCGATCCGCCCAGATAGAAGTCGTACATGCGAGACACGCTCGGCACCGAAATGTCTATGCCTTGCGGTGCCCAGGCGGGACGCTCCATCGATGTCTCCAACAAGTCGCCACGGCGATCCGGCCATGTTCATGGTCAGTGTTGACCAGAGGCTACTGATCGACCGCCAGGAGAGCGAGCAGAAACGGAAATTAGCCGTCCGTTATTGGTCACACACCAGTGGCATGTGCAACCGGCCCGTCGCTGCGTGTGACATTCGGTGACAGACCGCCCTGGAGGGGCGCTGTCGGGCTACTTGGGGGCGCCCACCAGTTTGACGTCGAGGGGCACCGCGTATCATGTGCCCCCGACGCCACGGCCGTTGATGTCTCCGGGCTTCGCATCGCCGGAGAAGGTATAGACCGGCCAGCAGTCGATGGCTTGTTGCTTGATTCCGTCAGGTCGATCGAAGGTGACAATACCCTTGGTCGTGACGCCTTTGACGTCTTTCTCTGCCAATGGGGCAACGACCGGCCACTTCGAGAAGCAGGCACCTGTGCAGGCCGACTTCATCGGCCATGCGACGTCCTTTCTGAACCGATAGACCGTCATGCCGCGCTTGTCCACGACGACGTCCCCGAGTTTCGGATCCTTGCGGACCGAAAGCCCCGCGAGTTCGGCCGGTTCGGTGCCGGCCAGCTGTCGGCGCTCACAGCGGCCTTCTTGCAGTCCGGTGCGGACGCGAACCAGGTGCCGCCCACACCCTGCCCGTTGGCGTCGCCGGACGCGGTGTCCCTGGCATAGAGGTACATCGGCCGGCCCGCAATGGTGAGTTGCTGGGTGCCGTCGGAGCGGGCGACTTTGCCGATCAGTGCGGGATCGGTACCGGCTGCCGCCGTGACATTGCCCGCGGGCACCACCGGCCAGATCTTCGCGCACTCGCCTTCGCAATTCGACTTGGGCGGACTCGCGGTGTCCTTGCCGAAGCGGCAGAGCGTGAAACCCTCACTGTCCGTGAGGACTTTGCCGAGCTTCTTGCTGTTCCACACCCCGAGCCGGCCGGCCTGCTTTCCTGTGCTGCCCTGTTCCGCACCGCCGGAGCTGCAGCCGCTTCCCGCCTCCTGTCCGGCCGGGTCGGCGCTGCCCACGTTCTGCCCGTCGGGGGCTCGGCTCCCTTTCCCTGACCGCACGCCGTCGTCAGCGCCAACAGGGCCGCCGCCGTCACTGCGAGCGAGGCGTCCATCAGATGCTCATGTCACCTCCCGTTCACGCAGCGTGAGTTGCGGCGCGCCTTCGCGTCGTCCATAACCTTGGGTGCGGGCGGCGGCCCTCTCTTTGTTCAACGCGTTCACAGAATTTCTCTGAGCCGCAAACACTTGGCGCCCCATGTCCCCACCATCAGGGGAATCCGGTCCGACCCCGGCGTGCCCTGCGACCGTCCGGAACATGCTCCCCATCGTGTACGGATCACTCATAGGACGGCTCACAGCAGCCGTCGCACTTCTCTGGCTGCTGACCGCCCCGGCACCCGCGGTGGCGGACAGCTGCGCGTACGCCTCCATCGGGGAGGGCGACGGGAGTTCGGCGGTCGCCGTGTCGGGCAACGGTCACTGTCACGCGGGCCCGGCGCCCAAGCCGACCCCACCGCCCTCCCCTGCTCCTGCTCCTGCTCCTGCTCCAGCTCCTGCTCCTGCCCCACCACCGCCACCTCCACCACCACCTTCTCCACCACCACCTTCTCCACCACCTCCCGCACCACCGCGACCGAAACCGGAGCCCGTGCCACCGCCTCCCTCACCCTCACCCTCCGTACGCCCCACGCATCCCGCGCCCCGGCCCGTGGCGCTCCCCGCCTACCGCAAGCCGCCGCGCAAAGTCCCGCGGCGCGGCACCTCCCTGGTCACCCTCACCCTGCTGATCACGGCACCTGCGGTGTTCGCCGTCGCCGTGCTGCGTCCCCGCTCCCGATGACCTCCGGAGGAACCCATGTCGGAATGGCTTGTTCTCACCCTCGCGATGGTCGCGGCGAGCGCCGTCGTCCTGACCATCGCCGTACTCAACAACCGCCGGATCGGAGACGATGACGACCCGTCCGAGACCCCTGACGTCATCGAGTACATGACGATGATGATCGGCGTGGTCTACGCGATCGTGCTGGGCCTCGCCATCGCGGGAGTCTGGGAGGGTCGCGGCGCCGCCCAGGAGTACGTGCGCCAGGAGGCCCAGGCGCTGCACGAGGTGAACGTCCGCTCCGCCGTCTACCCTGCCGAGGTGCGTACGCGCATCCGCGCCGATGTCGACGCCTACGTCCGCCACGTCGTCCACGACGAGTGGCGGTCGATGACCGAGCACGGCTCTCTCACCGACGACGGGGCCCGGCTCCTCGGCAAGGTGCGCACCGATGTCACCGACTACCGGCCGAGGAACGATCACGAGGGGCAGGCATATCAGCCACTGGTCGATCAGGTCGCCGCAGCCGACGACGCACGCAGCGGACGCGGACAGAGTGCCGGTGCGACCATGCCGGGAGTGGTCTGGTTCGGCCTGATCATCGGGGCGCTGGTGACCGTCGGGCTGATCTTCACGCTGCAGATCCGCAGAACCTTCCGCGAACTGCTGCTGGCCGGCCTCTTCAGCGTCCTGATCGCCTTTCTCCTCTTCCTGATCTGGGACTTCGACTCCCCCTTCGGCCGGGGCATCTCGGCCACCGCGGCGCCGTTCCTCGATCTGTTCCCCGGCGCGGCGGGCGGATAGCGGTGCGCCGAAATGCCGGCGGTGCGCCGCTCGGGGGAAACAGGTGCCCCGGGCGGCGCACTCCGATCGCGAAAAAAATGCGCAACTTCTAGCGTTTGGCGCGTCGAGGCGCATTTCTGACGCTATGTGGAAATCCGTTCCGCAACTGCTCCTCGGGGACCCGGAGGATTCATCCATGCGCGCAATAGGTGCCGCACCCGTCGCCCTGCTCGGCGCCGCCGCTCTCGCCCTGACCGCTCCGGCTGCAACCGCATACGCCGCGACGTCGGGAGGCGCGTCCTCCGCGACCGGATACACCGTCACTCCGTCGGTGATCGCGCCGGGGAGCCAGGTCATCCTGGCCGCCCGGGGGTGCTCCACAACCGCCACAGCCGGCTCCGGAGTGTTCGACACGGTCACCATTCCCAGGGGCGCGGCCGTCGCGGCCACGGTTAACTGGGACGCAAAACCTGGCGCCGCCTACGAGGTGGCGTTCATCTGCAATACGTCACCCGGGTCCACGGCGAAGGCCGGACTCACGGTTCGCGCGGACTCCGACGCACCTGCCACGAGTGCCCCGGCCTCGCCGGCCGGTGTGCAGGGCGGACTCGGTGGCAGCGTCGACAGGGTGAACGCCGCGGAGATCGCCGCCGGAACGGCGCTTGCGGTGGTCACGGCCACTGGCACGATCTATGTCGTACGTGAGCGCAAGGGGAGCCGCCCGCACTGAGAGCAGGGCAGTGCGGCCCGATACGCCCGTCGCCCCGAGTCCTCTTGCGGGACTTGGGGCGACGGGCGTATCGGGCCGGCACCACCCGTTCGCCCTTCACTGATCGCCGCCCGGCCGTCCCGCGCTTAACGTTCCAAGCGTCGCGACGAAAGGAGAACCATGGGCCGGGACAACTGGCGCGTCGAACGGACCAGGCACTCGCCCTGGGGCGCTGTCGCCCTGGTGCTGCTCACCGGCCTGGCATTGATGCAGAACGGTGCGGACTTCTCCCTGGGCCCTCCCCGGCCGGCCGCCGCCACGTCGGTCGACCTTCATCGGGCAGCCCCCGGAGTACCCAGTGGCAGCCCTGTCCGGGGCGTTGCCACAGCCCGGGCCGGGGCCGGTGCCGGGACCGGATAGCCTCACTGCCGTGACAGACCAACAGCCCCACCAGTTCGAACGCGGCACAGACGGCCCGAGAGTGATCGTCGCAGGCCTCGACGGGTCCGATACCTCCATGCATGCCGCGGCGTACGCGGCGGGGCTCGCCCGTCGTCAGGGGGCCATGCTCGCCCTCGTCTATGTCCAGCCCGTGCTGCCCGCGGGGGCCGCGCTCGGTGCACCGATCGCCGATACGACCGGAGAGGTCGCGGAGGGGCTGGTGAACGAGATCCGGGAGGCGACGGAGCGGATGAAGGACATATGGGATGTGCGCTGGGAGTTCCACACCTTCCGCGGTGATCCCTACAACGGGCTCGTCACAGCGGCGGACGAGCTGAAGGCCGACGCCGTCGTGGTGGGAGCGTCGGAGTCGGCCGGGCACCGGTTCATCGGATCGGTGGCGATCCGGCTGGTGAAGGCGGGCCGTTGGCCCGTCACGGTGGTGCCGTAACCGTCGCGGAATCCTCACCTCAGCCGGACGGCACGCCGTCTTACGCACCGGATCCACCTGGGCCGTCATGAGCGCCCGTCAGGGACAGCCGTCAGCGGAGAGGTGACTCATGGCAAGGCTCCGAGTGGGCGAGGGTGTACTGCGCCGCAAGCCGATCGAGCAGATCGACGAGAAAGGGCCGGCGGGGGACGCCACCACTCAGCTCACCAGAACGCTCGGGTTGTGGCAGCTCACGGCGATCGGTGTGGGCGGCATCATCGGCGCGGGCATCTTCACCCTCGCCGGCACGGTGGCGAACGGCACCGCCGGGCCCGCGGTCCTGATCTCCTTCCTGATCGCGGGTGTGGCGAGCGCGGCGGCCGCCTTCAGCTACGCGGAGTTCGCCGGCCTGATCCCGAAGGCCGGCTCCGCCTACACCTACGGATACGCGGTACTCGGCGAGCTGGTGGGCTGGTTCATCGGCTGGGACCTCCTGCTGGAATACACGGCGATCGTGGCCGTGGTCGCGATCGGCATCTCCGGCTACTTCAGCTTTCTGCTCGGGGAGATGGGGCTCGAACTGCCGAAGTGGATGCTGGGCGCGCCCGGCACCGGGTCGGGCCACAGGGTGGACCTGTTCGCCGCGCTGCTCTGCCTGCTCGTGGCATACCTTCTGACCCTCGGCATCAAGAACGCGGCCCGCTTCGAAACGGTCGTGGTGGTCCTGAAGGTCCTGGTCGTCCTGCTGGTCATCGGCGTCGGCGTGTTCCACATCAACACCGCCAACTACAACCCGTTCTTCCCGTTCGGGGTGAGCGGTGCGTTCACCGGTGCGGCCACGGTGTTCTTCGCGGTGTTCGGGTACGACGCCATGTCGACGGCGGCAGAGGAGTCCAAGGACGCCCAGCGGCACATGCCGAAGGCGATCCTGTACTCCCTCGGGATCTCCATGGTGCTCTATGTAGCGGCTTGTCTGGTGCTGACGGGGATGCAGAGCTACAAGGACATCGACCCGGAGTCCGGATTCTCCACGGCCTTCAAGTCGGTGGGGCTCAGCGGACTCGCCGATGTGATCGCGGTGGGCGCGATCATCGGCATCCTCACGGTGATGTTCACCTTCATGCTCGGCGTGACCCGGGTGTGGTTCTCGATGAGCCGCGACGGGCTGCTGCCGAAGTGGTTCGCCAAGACCCACCCGACCCGGCACGTACCGACCCGGGTGACCTGGATCGTCGGCGCGGCCTCGGCCGTGATCGCCGGGTTCCTGCCGATCGGCGAGGCTGCCGAGCTGACGAACATCGGCATTCTGCTGGCGTTCGTGGTGGTGTGCGTCGCGGTGGTCGTTCTGCGTTACAAGCAGCCCGATCTGCCGCGTACGTTCCGCACCCCCGGCATGCCGTTCGTGCCGGCCCTGGGTGTGGTGTTCTCGATCTGGCTGATCACCTTTCTGCAGTGGCATACGTGGGTACGGTTCGCGGTGTGGTTCCTGATCGGTCTGGTGATCTATTTCGGCTACTCGTACCGGAAGTCGGAGATGGCGAAGACACCGGAGACGGGTACGGGGGCGAGTACGGGCACGGGTTGATCCATCGCCCGTAGGCCCCCCGGTCGGCCGCCGCCCGACCGCTCACCGCACCATTCGCCGCACTGTGCGACCGCTCGTCGCACGGAGCCGCCCGTCGCCTGTTCCTCGGCGCCGCGATGCGTTCGTATACGCCAGTCGGCAGCGAAGCGGCAAGGGGCCACTGCGGGGAAGGGCGTTCACGATGACCACCACGACGACCGATGAGCGGGCCCTGGCTGATCTCCAGCGGGACCACGGCCCCGCCGTTCTCACTTTCCTGCTCGGGCTGACCTTCGGCGACCGGCAGCGGGCCGAGGATCTGCTCCAGGAGACGCTGGTGCGGGCCTGGCAGAACCCGGAGGCCTTCGACGCTCCGTACGACTCGATGCGGCCCTGGCTCTTCACTGTGGCCCGGCGCCTCGCGATCGATGCGCGCCGCTCCAGGCAGGCCCGGCCGACCGAGGTGAGCGACATCGTGCTGGAGACCGCCGCGGGCGGGGAGGACACCGCCGAGTCCACGGTCTCGGCCCTCGACGTACGCGATGCGGTACGCACCCTCAGCCCGGAACACCGTGCGGTCCTCGTCCAGATATATTTCCGCGGGCTGAGCGTGGGCGAGACGGCCCGGACTCTCGGTATTCCGGCGGGCACGGTCAAGTCCCGGTCCCACTACGCGCTGCGTCAGCTCTCCCGTAACCTGCCGGGCTACTCCAGCAGATCCTCCACGGTGATGAGGGCGAGCAGCGACACGGCCTCCGCGACCTCCATGTAGTCGGCGGCGCAGCGGTCGCAGGACTGCAGATGGCGGGAGACCGTTCGGGTCTCGCCGGCCGTGAGCGCATCGAGAACATAGGCGCCGAGCGACTGCCGCACGTGCGCGCCCTCTCCGTGATCGGCGGTCATCGCATCCTCGTGTCGTGAACGGATCCGGTCATGACGGATCCTGTCTTTCTGGCCACGTAGGGCGCGCTCCCCCGGTTCAATGCTCCGTGAAGCCCGGTGCCGAGAAGAGAAAGAGGCGAGACGGGATGCGCCCGGAACGTCAGGATGGAACCAGTGGGGGCGGGCTGCTGGTCCCGATGGCCTGGATGTACGCCGAGTACATCGCCGACGAGCTGCTGCGGACCGGCGATCTGATGGAGCCGTCCACCCTGGAGTACCGCGCGGGGCGGGACGCGCTCGCGCTCACCGTCTTCCTCTCCGACGGTGGGGTGCCCGATGCCCTGCCCGCGGCCCGGATGGACGAGCTGCGGCTGTTGACGGCGTACGAGGCGGCCTGGCGCGGCTGGGTCTGTGAGCGGCTCGACGCACTTGACGCGGCCCCGGGGCTCGCGCCCGGCGACGCGGATCCAGATCTGGCGCTGGCCCGCGCGGCCTGGCGGTGGCTGGAGGAGACCGAACTGCTCGCGGCCGACCTCGATACGATCGGTTCGCCGCCCTGGGAACCGGTGAGCGACGGGGCGGATACGGAGGAGGCGGCCCAGGTGTGGACGCCTGCCTGGCAGCTGGGGCTGCCGCTGGGGCATCTGGCGATCCATCTGCACTGATCACCGCCCCACCGGGTGGTCAGGAACCGTGCACCCCCGCACGGTACTTCGGCAGCCGTACCGTGACCTTCATCCCGGCGCCGATGCCCGTCTCGATGACGAGTCCGTAGTCGTCCCCGTACACCTGGCGCAGCCGCTCGTCGACGTTGAGCAGCCCGATTCCGGTCGACTTGCCGCCCTCGCCGCGCAGGATGTGGCGCAGGCGTTCCGGATCCATGCCGGTGCCGTCGTCCTCGATGACGACCTCGGCCTCCGAACCGGCGTCGAGTGCGCGGATGGTGATGCGGGTCGGGGTCTCCGCAGCCCGAACGGAGTCGGGAGCTCGGGGAAGGGTGACCGCTCCTTCGAGGCCGTGTTTGACGGCGTTCTCGACCAGGGGCTGGAGGCAGAGGAACGGCAGGGCGACCGGCAGTACTTCGGGGGCGACCTGGAGGGTGACCGCAAGCCGCTCTCCGAAGCGGGCCCGTACCAGTGCCAGGTACTGGTCGATGGAGTGGAGTTCGTCGGCGAGGGTGGTGAAGTCGCCGTGGCTGCGGAACGAGTAGCGGGTGAAGTCGGCGAATTCCAGCAGGAGTTCACGGGCCTGCTCGGGGTCGGTGCGGACGAATGAGGCGATGGCTGCCAGCGAGTTGAAGATGAAGTGCGGGGAGATCTGGGCCCGCAGCGCCCTGATCTCGGCCTCGATGAGCTGGGTGCGGGAGCGGTCGAGTTCGGCGAGTTCCAGCTGTACGCAGACCCAGCGGGCCACCTCTCCGGCCGCTCTCGCCAGCACCGCGGATTCGCGCGGGGCGTAGGCGATGAGGGTGCCCAGGACCCGGTGGTCGACGGTGAGCGGCACGGCGACGGCCCAGCGCAATGGGCAGTCGAGGTCGTCGCAGTCGCTGTGGAAGGCGGTGTCCCGGCCGCTGGCGAGGAGGTCTCGCACCTGGTCCATGACGTGCCGGCCGTGGTGTTCGCCCTCGCCGTCCCAGACGAGCACCCGGTCGCGGTCGGTGAGGCAGAGGGCGTCGGTGCCGAGCAGGGAGCGGAGCCTGCGGGCGGATTTACGGGCGCTCTCCTCGGTGAGTCCGGCGCGCAGTGGGGGCGCGGCGAGCGAGGCGGTGTGCAGGGTCTCGAACGTGGCGTGCTCGACGGGGGTTCCGACGTCGCTGGTACGGACCGGGCGGGCGGTGCGGCGGCCGAGCAGGAAGCCCGCGCCGAGCAGCAGGAGGACGAGCAGGACGAGTACGGCGTATCCGGCCCCGGTCATCGGTGTCTCCCCGAGGTCAGGAGGGCCCGGCAGTGGGCAGCGCGGGTGAAGGAGCGGGGCTGGGGTACGTGCATCGCAAGGCGGGCGATTGAGGCAGATGGGGTCTCCCCTGCTCGAACGCAGCTGAGAGCTTGGGGAAGGAGCGTTGGTGATTGACGACAACGCCGCGAGGTGCGTGCCCCAGCCCCGCGACGCCGCGAAGCCCGCTGCCGGGCCCTCACAGTGCTTCCGGCAGGTGGAAGCGGGTCATGGCGGCGTTCGTACCGGGAGGTATGGAGCCGGGCGTGGCGAGGGACACCAGGACCATGGCGAGGAAGCCGACCGGCACCGACCAGACGGCGGGCCAGGCGAGCAGTGCGTGCGGCCAGCCGGGCGGGCGTACCGCGCCGCTGACGGTGATGGCGACGGACAGGAACGCGGAGCCGCCGCCGAGCAGCAGCCCGGCGATCGCGCCGGGCGGGGTGAGCCGCCGCCACCAGATGCCGAGGACCAGCAGCGGGCAGAAGGAGGACGCGGAGACGGCGAACGCCATCCCCACCGAGTCGGCCACCGGCACCCGGCTCACCATCAGTGAACCGGCCAGCGGTACGCACATGGCGAGGACGGTGGCCAGCCGGAAGTGCCGTACCCCGCGCGACGGGAGCACGTCCTGGGTGATGACTCCGGCGACGGCCATCGTGAGGCCGGAGGCGGTCGACAGGAACGCGGCGAAGGCGCCGCCCGCGATGAGCGCGCCGAGCAGATCCCCGCCGAGCCCGCCGATGACGCGTTCGGGCAGCAGCAGCACGGCGGCGTCCGCGTCCCCGCCGTGGATCAGCTCGGGGGCGTACAGCCTGCCCAGTGCGCCGTAGACCGGCGGCAGCAGGTAGAACACGCCGATGAGGGCGAGGACGGCGACTGTCGTACGGCGGGCGTCGCGGCCGTTGGGGCTGGTGTAGAAGCGGACGACGACATGCGGGAGGCCCATGGTGCCGAGGAACGTCGCGACGATCAGCCCGTAGGTGGCGTACAGCGGATGGTCGGCGCGAAAGACGGAGAGCTGCTCGTCGAAGTGGACGCGGGGCTGCCCGTCGCCCTGCCAGGCGAGCACCAGGAAGATCGCGGGGACGAGGAGTGCGGTCAGCTTCAGCCAGTACTGGAAGACCTGTACGAAGGTGATGGACCGCATGCCGCCCGCGGCGACGGCGATGACGACGACGGACGCCACGAGCACATCGCCGAGCCAGCCGGGCGCCCCGGTCAGGATCTTGAGCGTCAGTCCCGCGCCCTGGAGCTGCGGTACGAGGTAGAGCCACCCCGCCGCGACGACGAAGACGCTCACCAGCCTGCGCACCTGCCGCGATTCCAGCCGCCCCTCGGCGAAGTCGGGCAGGGTGTACGCCCCCGAGCGGCGCAGCGGTGCGGCGACGAACACCAGCAGCACCAGATAGCCCGCGGTGTATCCGACCGGGTACCAGAGCATGTCCGGGCCGTGCACGAGCACCAGGCCGGCGATGCCGAGGAAGGAGGCGGCGGAGAGGTATTCGCCGCTGATCGCTGCGGCGTTGAGCCGGGGCCGTACGGTGCGTGAGGCGACGTAGAAGTCGGAGGTGGTCCGGGAGATGCGCAGCCCGAAACCGCCGACGAGGACGGTCGCGACGACGACGACGGCGACGGCCGCCACCGCGTACGTACGGCTCACTGTGCGGGGCGGCCTTCCACGAGCCGGGCGAAGTCGCGTTCGTTGCGCTCGGCCCGTCGCACGTACCACCAGGCGGCCAGGGTCAGTGGTGGGTAGGCGGCGAACCCCAGGACGGCCCAGACGAGCGCGGCGCTGTGCAGGGCTTCGAAGACGAGCGGCAGTGTGCCGACGACGACGGCGAGGGCGGTGAACGCGGTGAGTCCGGCCCGCAGTTGGCTGCGCATCAGCGAACGGACGTAGGCGCCGCCGAGTGCGGTCTGCTCGTCGATCTCCGACTGGGTGCGGTAGCGCGGCAGCGGGCGCACCCGCCGGGGCTCCCCCGTCACCACTTCACGCCGGGGCGTTGGCTCTGCGGACATGGGCCCGGAGTGTACGCAGCACCGGACGGTCGTGGGAAGGGGTTCGAGCCCGGGCAGGGCCTGGTCAGCGGCCGGTCTGGCGCATCAGCAGATCGCGCAGCGCGCGGGCGTGGCGACGGCTCACGGCGAGCTCCGCAGTGCCGATGCGCACGCTCATGCTGCCCGCGTCGAGTCGGAGTTCGTCGATCCGCCCCAGCGCGACGAGATGGCGGCGGTGGATGCGTACGAAGCCGCGCGAGCGCCAGCGTTCCTCCAGGGTGGTGAGGGGGACGCGGACGAGGTGGCTGCCGTTGTCGGTGTGCAGCCGGGCGTAGTCGCCCTGGGCCTCGGCGTAGGCGATGTCGTCGATCAGGATGAACCGGATCACTCCGCCGAGCTCCACCGGTATCTGGTCGTTCGCGGTGTCGAGTGCGGGTGCGGAGCGGTCGCCGACCTGTTCGGCCACGCGTCGTACCGCTTCGGCGAGGCGTTCGCGGCGTACCGGCTTGAGGACGTAGTCGACGGCTTTCAGGTCGAAGGCATGGACGGCGAAGCCCTCGTGTGCGGTGACGAAGACGATGAGCGGGGGCGCGGCGAATCCGGCCAGCAGCTGGGCGACGTCGAGACCGGTGAGGCCCGCCATGTGGATGTCGAGGAAAACGACGTCGATGGCGGACGGGTCGTCGGGGCCCGCCTCGACGGCGCTGCCGATACGGCGCAGCGCCTCGGTGGCCCCGGTGGCGCCCTCGGCGCTACGGATGCGGGGATCGGCGCGCAGGAGGTAGAGGAGTTCCTCCAGGGCGGGTTCTTCGTCGTCGACGGCGAGTACGCGCAGCATGGGGCGGAGTTTAGGGCGTACACGGGGGCTCCGCGCTGAGTGATTCACCGCTTCTTTCCGTACCGGACAGCATGCGCACCCTGGAGCCTCATCGAGATGTCGGCGCCCGTGCACTGGGTGTGCTCGGCGCCGCCGATGCCTTCCGATTCGAGGAGCATCTGGCGGAGTGTGCCCGGTGCCGGAGGGGGTCGACCACTTCGAGGTGCGGGGACGGCGGCCGGGCGACGGCTGTTGCGGATCACTCGCTGAACGGCGCTACTTGAGCAGCCTGGAAAGCCGTCGGTCGGCCAGCGGTTTGCCGCCGGTCTGGCAGGTCGGGCAGTACTGGAGCGAAGAGTCGCTGAACGACACCTCGCGGATGGTGTCCCCGCAGACGGGGCAAGCTTCGCCGGTGCGTCCGTGGACGCGCATCCCGCTCTTCTTCTCGGCCTTGAGCTTTCCGGCCGCCAGTCCGCTGGAGCGTGCGACCGCGTCGCGGAGCGTGGTGAGCAGCGCGGTGTGGAGCCGGGTGATCTCGTCGTCGGTGAGGTTCGCGGTGAGCAGATACGGAGACATCTTCGCCGCGTGCAGGATCTCGTCGCTGTAGGCGTTGCCGATGCCGGCGATCAGGGACTGGTCGCGCAGGGCGCCCTTGATCCGGCGGCGTTCCCCGGCGAGCAGTGCGGCGAAGGTGTCACGGTCGAAGGAGTTGTCGAGGGGGTCGGGGCCCAGGCGGGCGATGCCCGGGACCTCGGCCGGGTCGTGCACGAGGTATACGGAGAGGCGTTTGGTGGTGCCCGCCTCGGTGAGGTCGAAGCCGTCGCCACCGGTGAGTACGGTACGCAGCGCCAGGGGCCCCTTGCCGGGGCGCGGCGGCGCGGCGGGGAAACCGTCCTTCCAGCGCAGCCAGCCGGCCCGGGCGAGATGGGTGATCAGGTGCAGCGGGCCGACGCCGATGTCCAGGAACTTTCCGTACCGGGCGATGCCCGTGACCGTGGAGCCGTGCAGGGCGGTCAGCGGTGGGTCGTACGTCTTGAGGACGCTGACGGTGAGCGGCAGGACGCGATCGATCTCCTTGCCGACCAGATGGTCGTCGAGGAAGACACGCAGGGCTTCGACTTCCGGCAGTTCGGGCATGGTTCCAGACTGCCAAAGCCATCGCCCGGATGCCTGTCAGAGGCTGTACACGCGCTCGGCAGTGGTGGCGAGGACGCGCGTTCGCTCGTCCTCGGTGAGGGCATCGGTCAGAGTGTGTGCCGCTTCGACGACATCCTCGTACGTCGCGGCGAGCCGGCACACCGGCCAGTCGGAGCCGAACATCAGCCGGCCCGGTCCGAAGGCGTCCAGGACGGTGTCGGCATAGGGGCGCAGATCACTCACGGTCCAGGAGTGCACATCGGCCTCGGTGACCAGGCCGGAGAGTTTGCACACGGTGTTGGGGCGGGCGGCCAGGGCCCGGAGGTCGTCGGCCCAGGGGTGCAGTTCACCGGTGGCGACGGGCGGCTTGCCGGCATGGTCGAGTACGAAGGTCAGCCCGGGCAGCAGGGCGGCGGCCTCGACGGTGGCGGGCAGCTGGTGGGCCTGGACGACGAGGTCGTAGACGAGCCCTGCGTCGGCGACGGCACGCAGTCCGCGCCGGACGTCGGGGCGCAGCAGCCACTCGGGATCGGGTTCGCCCTGGACCTGATGGCGGATACCGACGAGCCGGTCGCCGCCCGGGAGTTCACGCAGCGCGGCAAGGGTGTCGGCGACGTCCGGCGCCGTGAGGTCGCACCAGCCGACGACGCCCGCGACGAGGTCGTTGTCGTGGGCGAGGGCCAGGAACTCGGGCGTCTCCTCGGGGACGGTGACGGTCTGGACGAGGACGGTGGCGCACACTCCGACGGCGCGCGCCTCGGGCTCCAGGTCGGCGAGGGTGAACGTACGCCGGAGCGGGGCGAGTTCGTCGCCGGTGATCCAGTCCTGGTCGCGCACCGACAGGTCCCACACATGGTGGTGGGCGTCGATGATCCGTTGCTGACCGGCCATGTCACAGCTCCCAGGCGACCGGGAGACCGGCTTCGGCGCCGTCCGACGAGTAGTCGTGCGCGATGTCGAGGAGCTCGTCCATCCTCGCCTGCCAGGCGACGTTGACGGGGAGTTTCTCCAGTTCGGCGAGGAGTGCGGCGTAGTCCTCGCAGTCGATGACGTGGAAGAGATCGGTGCCGCTGCGCCAGATCGTCCAGGACGTGGCGCCCGCTGCCCGGATCGCGGCGGTCAGCTCCGCGGGGACTTCGCGGTGCGCGGCCTCGTACTCCTCGATGCGGTCCGCGCGGACCTTGGTGTGCAGGGCGATTCTCATGTCAGTGTCCGTCCTCGGTCAGCAGGCTCTCGGCGCGCAGGTCTTCCCAGAGGGCGTCCGGGATCTCGCGGCGGAGCAGGGCGGCGGCGTCGCGAACCTCGTCCGGGGAGCGGGTGCCGACGAGCACTCCGGCGACGGCCGGGTGCCTGAGCGGGTAGTGGAGGGCCGCGGCCCGCAGCGGGACGCCGTGGCCTTCGGTGACGGCCTTGATGCGTAGCGCCCGGTCCAGGAGGGCCAGGGGCGCGGCCGTGTAGTCGTATGTGGCACCGGGGCGCGGGTCGGCGAGCAGCCCGGAGTTGAAGACCCCGCCGACGACGACGCTGCGGCCGCGGGCGGCTGCCTCGGGCAGCAGTTCGGTCAGGGCGGACTGGTCGAGGAGGGTGTATCGGCCCGCGCAGAGCACGACGTCGACATCGGTGTCGCGCACGAAGCGGGTGAGCATCGCGGTCTGGTTCATGCCCGCGCCGATCGCGCCGATGACACCCTGTGCACGCAGCTTTTCCAGTTCGGGGTATGCCTCGTGGAACGCGGTCTCCGCGTGGTCGTCCGGGTCGTGCAGATACGCGATGTCGAGGCGGTCGAGGCCGAGCCGTTCCAGGCTGTCCTCGATGCTGCGGCGTACGCCTTCGGCGCTGAAGTCCCAGCGGCGGCGGTGCGTGGCCCTTACGGCGAATCCCTCGGAGAGACCGTCGGACATGTGCTCGCAGGCCGTACCGGTGTCGGCGGGCAGCGGGTCGAGCACCCGTCCCACCTTGGTGGACAGCACATACGAGTCGCGGGGTCTGGCGCGCAGGGCCTCGCCGAGCCGTCGTTCGGAAAGGCCGAGTCCGTAGTGCGGCGCGGTGTCGAAGTAGCGGACGCCCTCGTCCCATGCGGCGTCGACTGCGGCCGCCGCCTGCACGGGGTCGACGGCGGTGAAGAGATTGCCGATGGCAGCCGCTCCGAAGGACAGCTCGGTGATCTCGACTGCGCTGCTTCCCAGCCTGTTGCGCCGCATGCTTCCGCCGCCCTCCCCGTTGATCGCTTCCTGCACACAGCGAATATTCATCGGATCACTTGGGCACGTCAACACCTCAGACGCCATGAACAGCGGCACATTCCTAGAAATCTGTCCGATCTATGGCCGATCGGGGCGCAGCCCGTTCACCAATCGGGCAGCAAGGTGAGCAGCTGCGCCACCTCGTCGTCGGCGCAGCCCGCCAGCCGCTCCAGATCGGGCAGCGCCTTGCCGTCGGCCACCAGCCCGACCTGCACCCGGCCGCCGTATGTGGACAGGGCGATGGCCAGGGACTGCCCGCGGGCCAGCGGCGCCATGGGGTAGACGGCGCGCAGCGGGCAACCGCCGAGCGAGAGCGCCGAACGCGGCAGGGGCACGCTGGTGACCAGGACGTCGAAGAGCATCCTGGCCGCGTTCCCGGCGATCGGTGCGCCGAAGCGGTGGGCCAGCGAGGGCAGTTGATCGGCGAGTACGGCCACCGCGCCGGCGCCGCGGAAGGGTCCGGCAGCCTTGTTGCGGTCCATGGCCGCGCGGACGGTACGGAGCCGCTTCCACGGGTCGGACTCCGAGACGGGCAGCCCGAGCAGATAGGCGGAGAGCTTGTTCCCGCTCGCGGCGGCCTGACCCGGTCTGCGGCGGGAGACCGGCACCAGGGCGCGCGGGTCCTCGGCGGGCAGCGGTTCGCCGCGCCCCAGCATCCAGCGGCGCAGCGCCCCGGCGACGACTGCGAGCAGGACATCGTTGGTGGTGCCTCCGACGGCCCGCCTGATGCGCTGGACGGCGTCGAGGTCCAGGTCCGCGGTGACCAGCCGCCGGGTGCCGCTGGAACTCGCGGTGAGTGCGGGCGCGCCGCGCAGATCGAGGCGACTGGCCCGCACCATGGAGGCACCGACCCCGAACGCCCGTCCGAGATCCTCGATCCGGCCCAGCGCGAGGCCGGCGACCCGGCGCGGGCCCGGCATCCAGGAGCGGGGCGGGACCGTGCGCGCCCGGCGGGCGGGCATGCCGCTGTGGGCACGTCCGGCGGCGGAGGCGATCTCGTCGAAGATCCCGGCTCCGATGGCGACCGCGCGCATTCCGTCGGCGAGCGCATGATGGAGCTTGACGAGCACCGCGAAGGGGCCGCCCTCGGCGCCGCCGATCACATACATCTGCCAGGGCGGCAGACCCCGTTCGAGCGGCCGCTCCATCAGTTCACCGGCGAGCCGGGTGGCGCCCGCCATGAATCCGCCGTCCCCGCCACGAGACTCGGCCTCGGTCAGCTGCACCCGCTCGATGTGCCGGTGCACATCGAAGTCCTTGTCCACGAACCAGGCCGCACCGCCGACCGGCAGCAGCACGTCCCTGACCCGCATCCGCAGCCGGGGAATCGCGGCGGCGCGGGTGCCCAGCAGCTCCAGCACGGTCTCCGGACCGGCGCCGTGCTCCGGGTCGGGCGGCGGGGAGAAGACGGCGAGCGCGCCGAGGTGCATGGGGTGGGCATCGGATTCGAGGTGCCAGAAGGCCAGATCGAGAGGTGCCAGTAGCTCAGTGCCCAACGGGTCCTCATGTCATCGAAGGCAAAGACTGACGGAGTCGCAGTCAATCGTTCGTGGTCGGTTACGGTCAAGCACAGACATGTTACGTTCTGTTACTGTCGGGTAGTACTCAACATCGCCGTCATTCGCGTTCCGGAATGACGAATTCGCACCACACGCACTTGCCGCTGCCCCGCGGCTCGACACCCCACAGGTCCGCCAGCCGGTCCACCAGCATCAGCCCTCGCCCGGACACCCCGGCCTGCCCCGGGTCCCGGTGCCGGGGCAGCGCGCTGGAACGGTCCTCGACGTCGACCCGCAGCCGCCGCTCGGGCCCGGTGAGCACCCGGATCGTGACGATCGCCCCGCCGTCGGTGTGCATCAGCGCGTTGGTGACCAGTTCGTCGGCGGCCAGCTCGACCTCGTCGGCCCGCGTCTTGGCGCCCCAGGCCCGCACCGCGGCACGGATCATGTGCCGCGCGGAGCTCAGCGCCTCCGGGTCACCCTGTGCGACATGCTGCTGGAGCCGGCCGCCCGGCCGGGGTGCGTGAGCGGCCTGTCGGCGCAGCAGCAGGACCGCCACATCGTCCTCGCCGCCACGCTCGTCGACCTCCTCGCAGAGCTGGTCGGCCAGCCGCTGGAGGTCCTGCGGACCGTTGCGCACCATGGACGCCAGCAGCTGCATACCCTCATCGAGATCGGCTCCGGGCAGCTCCACCAGACCGTCGGTGAACAGCACCAGTGTCTGACCGGGGTCCAGCTCGACCGTGCTGACCGGGTATTCGAGCCGCTCGAACTCGGCCGACAGCCCCAGCGGCAGCCCGCCCTCCACGGGCAGCCTGCGGCAGCTGCCGTCGGTGTCGCGCACCAGCGGATCGACATGGCCGGCCCGGACCAGCTGCACCACTCCCGTCGTCAGGTCGGCCTCGGCGTAGGAGCACGTCGCGAAGCGGTCGGTGTCCAGCTCATGGAGGAACACCGAGGCCCGGGCCATCACCGTGGCGGGGCTGTGCCCCTCCGCCGCGTAGGCGCGCAGCACGATGCGCAGCTGCCCCATGACAGCCGCGGCATGCGTGTCATGGCCTTGTACGTCCCCGATGACGGCCCCGACCCGGCCGCCGGGCAGTGGGATGACGTCGTACCAGTCGCCCCCGATGTCCCGGCCCAGCCGGGCCGACCGGTACCGAACGGCGACCTGCGCGCCCGGCACGTCCGGGATCCGGCGCGGCAGCATGGCCTGCTGGAGGCCCTCGGCGAGATCGTGCTCCTGCTCGTACAGCATGGCCCGCTGCAGACTCTGGGCGATGGAGCTGCCGAGCGCGACGAGCAGGTTGCGTTCGTCGCCGGTGAAGCCGTCCTTCTCGCTGTAGAGCAGTCCGAGTGCGCCGATGGGCCGGGCCTGGGCGATCAGCGGCATATAGGCGGCGGACGTGATGCCGAGGTGGCTGATGTGGGGCCACAGAATCGGGTACGAGGTGGCGAAATCCGTGGCGGACTCGATGAACCGGGGCGAGAGCGTGGTCACCACTTCGCTCATCGGGTACGGCTCGTCCGTCCGGGTGTAACGAGTACCGGGTACGAAGGAGCCGTCCGGGCCGTCCGCCACCAGATGGATGCGTCCCGCCTCGATCAGGCCCACGACCAGGCTGGTCGCGCCGAGATGCGCCAGGCCCTGCGAGTTCTTCAGCACGTCGATGACGTCCCGGACCGTCCGGGCGTGGGCCAGCGCGGCCGTGGCGCCCTCCACCAGGCTGGTGCGGCGCTGCCGCTCCATGTCCAGTTCGCGGCGGGCGGTGGAGTCGGCCAGCTCCTGGGTGGCGTCGCGGACGATGCCGATGATGCGATGGGGGCGGCCGGTCTCGTCGCGCTGGATGAAGCCCTGGGTATGGGTCCAGCGCAGAGTGCCGTCGCGCCTCAGGATCCTGAAATACGCGCCGTAATTTCTCTCCCCGCCCTTGAGGGCCTGCGCGACCATCGCGTCGAGCCGGACACCCTCATCCGGCGGCACCCGCGGCGCGAGCGACTCCGGCCGGTCGTCGTATTCCTCGGCCCGCAGGTCGAACACATCGAGTGCGGGCCGGTCCATGTGCATGAGGCCACTGTCGAGGTCCCAGTCGAAGCTGCCCATACGGTTCAGGGCGAGACTGAGATCCGGGTGGGCGGGCCAGTCGTCAGGGAGTGACAGGGCACCCGCTACCCGATCATCCATGCGGGTCACTCTGCCATCATTTGTCCGATTCTTCGAGCGAAGCCCGCGCCGACGGGGACTCCGGTGTCGCACAGTCGGAGCACCTCCCCGACCCTCAGCGGCACCGGGCTGCAGCATCCCTGGACCGCCCCGGAAGCCGCCCGCCCAGAGGCCCCAGGTCAGCAGCGGATACCGTGTCCCGTGGAGCACGGTAAGCCCATCCTTACTTCTACCCTGCGCCGCACTGCCCGCGTCAGCCCGTTCTAAGGACCTGCACTCCATGACCCGCCCCGTCCGCGTCGCCATAGTCGGAGCCGGCCCCGCCGGAATCTACGCAGCGGACGCACTGCTGAAATCCGAGGCCGCTCAGGACCCGGGTGTTTCGATCGACCTGTTCGAGCGGATGCCCGCCCCCTTCGGCCTGATCCGCTACGGAGTGGCCCCTGACCACCCGCGGATCAAGGGCATCGTCCAGGCGCTGCACCAGGTGCTCGACAAGCCGCAGTTGCGACTGTTCGGCAACGTCGACTACCCCGCCGACATCGACCTGGACGATCTGCGGTCCTTCTACGACGCGGTGATCTTCTCCACCGGCGCCGACGCGGACCGCGCGCTCGACATCCCCGGCGGCTCCCTGGACGGTTCCCACGGCGCGGCCGACTTCGTCTCCTGGTACGACGGACACCCCGATGTGGCCCGCACCTGGCCCCTGGACGCGGAGAAGGTCGCCGTGCTCGGGGTGGGCAATGTGGCGCTGGACGTGGCACGCATGCTCGCCAAGACGGCGGACGAACTACTGGCGACCGAGATACCCGCGAACGTCCACGAAGGCCTCAAGGCCAACAAGGCCCTGGAAGTACATGTCTTCGGACGTCGCGGTCCCGCGCAGGCCAAGTTCAGCCCGATGGAGCTCCGGGAGCTGGACCACTCACCGAACATCGAGGTCATCGTCAACCCCGAGGACATCGAGTACGACGCGGGGTCGATCGAGACCCGGCGCGGCAACAAGCAGGCCAACATGGTCGCCTCCACGCTGGAGAACTGGGCCATCCGCGACGTGGGCGACCGGCCGCACAAGCTGTTCCTGCACTTCTTCGAGTCCCCGGCAGAGATACTCGGCGAGGACGGCCGGGTCGTCGGTCTGCGTACCGAGCGGACCGAGCTGGACGGCACCGGGAACGTCAAGGGCACCGGACGCTTCACCGACTGGGACGTACAGAGCGTCTACCGCGCGGTCGGCTACTACTCGCAGGAGCTCCCGAAGCTCCCGTTCGACGTGGCCTCCGGCACCGTCCCGCACACCGCAGGGCGTGTCGTCGACGGCGAGGAGCCCATGCCGTCGGTGTACGTCACGGGGTGGATCAAGCGCGGCCCGATCGGTCTGATCGGCCACACCAAGGGCGATGCCAACGAGACGGTCGCCTGCCTCCTGGACGACCACACCACCGGCCGGCTTGCCACCCCGGCACAGCCCGAGCCGGAGGCCGTCACCGCCTTCCTGGAGGAGCGCGGCGTCCGCTACACCACCCGTGAGGGCTGGTACCGCCTGGACGCGCACGAGCAGGCCCTGGGCGCGGAGCAGGGACGCGAGAGGATCAAGGTCGTGGAGCGCGACGCCATGCTGGACGCTTCCGAGCCCCGCTCCTGACGATACGGACCGTTCCTGACCGTACGGACCGTTCCTGACCGTACGGACCGTTCGGCTGGAAGGGCAGCTCCGTCCACCTCGGCGGAGCTGCCCGGCCCGCGATTTCACTCAACGGCCCTGCAGCGCCCGGACATTGCCCCCGAGCATGACTGTCATGATCCTGACAAATTTTTTTCCACACCTTTCGTCAACGGTCCGAACCAAAGGAGGAATCCGACACCCGGAGGCCGGTTGTAGGCGGAAGTCTGCTTAGCTTAGGCTTACCTAAATCAGCGCACTCCGTGTGGGGTTCGCCCGCTCCGTCCACCTACCCATGAGGAACACCCATGTCCCGGTTCACCCGCGTGCGTCGCCGGACGCTCGCCGCAACTGCCACCGCCGCAGCGTTCGTTCTCGTCCTCGGTGGTTGTGCGTCGAGCGACGACGGCAAGGAGACCGCCGGCGCATCCGGGAAGAGCAACGGAGCGTTCCCCGTCTCGATCAAGAGCGCGCTCGGCACGGCCGAGATCAAAGAACAGCCCGAACGGATCGTCACCCTCGGCCAGGGCTCGGCCGAGACCGCCATCGCGCTCGGCCACACCCCGGTGGGCATCGAGAAGTACGAGTGGGGCAGCGACAAGACCGGCTATCTGCCCTGGATCCACGAGGCGGTGAAGAAGTCCGGCGACAAGCTGCCGACCCAGTTCACGGGGGGTGAGGACATCGACTTCGAGGCCATCACCGAGCTGGAGCCGGATGTCATCCTCGCGCCGTGGTCCGGGATCACGCAGAAGGACTACGACATCCTCAAGGACATCGCCCCCACCGTCGCCTACCCCGATCTGGCGTGGAGCACGGACTGGGACCAGCAGATCGACATCATCGGCAAGGCGCTGGGACAGACGGACGAGGCGAAGGGCCTCGTCTCGAAGATCGAGAAGCAGCTGTCCGACGCGGCGGCGACCCGGCCGAACTACAAGAACTACACGTTCTCGTACATCTACAACACCGGTCCCGGCACCCTCGGCGTGTTCAAGCCCGAAGAGCAGCGCGTCAAGATGCTCTCCTCGCTCGGTCTCACCGTCGACCCGGTGGTGAACACCTTCAAGGAGACCAAGGGCACCGACTCGGCGCTCATCGGCCTGGAGAACGCCGAGAAGTTGAAGAACAGCGATCTGCTCTTCACCTTCTACATGGATGACAAGTCCCGCAAGGAGATCGAGGCTCAGCCGCTGTACGCGGCGATGCCCGCGGTCAAGAGCGGCGCCATGGTGTACAGCAAGGACAACTCCTTCGTCACGGCCTCCTCCATCATCAACCCGCTCACCGTGCCGTGGGTGATCGACCGTTACCTGCCGCTGATCGACAAGGCCATCAAGGCCGCCGACAACGGCTGAGGCCGGCCACCACCCACATGGCCACCACCACGCACGCACCGCCGAGCGGTGCCAGCACCTCACGGACCGGCACCGCTCGGCGGGTGTATTCCCTCGTCATCGCAGTCGTCGTTCTCGTGCTCGCCGTGTTCGCGAGCGTCATGTTCGGCAGCCGGACCACCTCGTTCAGCGATGTGCTGCACGTCCTGTCCGGCACCGCCGATCCGAATGTCACCACCATCATCGAAAGCCGCTATCCGAGGACCGCGCTCGGTGTACTCGCCGGTCTCTGCCTTGCCGTCGCGGGCACACTCATGCAGGGCGTGACCCGCAATCCGCTGGCCGATCCCGGTCTCCTGGGGATCAACGCGGGCGCCTCGGCAAGCATCGTCGCCGCGACGGCCTTCCTGGGGGCGTCGGGCAGTACGGACACCATGTGGTGGGCGCTGCCCGGTGCGCTGATGGCCGGTCTGCTCGTCCATGCGATCGGGTCGGCGGGTTCGGGCGGCGGACTGGTGCGGCTCGTGCTTGCCGGTGCGGTGCTCTCCGCCGTGCTGATGGCATTCATCCAGGCGGTGACCCTGAGCCGGCCGCAGGTGTTCGACAGCTACCGGTACTGGGTCGTCGGCGCGCTCGGCGGCAGGGACTTCGACGTCTTCCTGTCGGTTCTGCCGTTCGCTGTGGTCGGCCTGGTGATAGCCGTGGTGCTGGGGCCCGGCCTCAACACACTCGCACTCGGTGACTCGACCGCGGCGTCCCTCGGGGCGAATCCGGCCCTGGTCCGGGCGGGCGGGCTGCTCTCGGCCACGCTGCTGAGCGCCGCGGCAACTGCGGCGGTCGGCCCGATCGCCTTCGTCGGCCTGGCCGTTCCGCATGTGGTGCGGGCCCTGGTCGGTGTCGACTTCCGTGTGCAGATCCTATTCTCGGCGCTGGCCGGTCCCGCGCTGCTGCTCCTCGCGGATGTCGTGGGGCGGGTGGTCATGCGCCCGCAGGAACTGATGGTCGGTGTCGTGACAGCGTTCATCGGAGCGCCCGCACTGCTCATTGCCGTACGCAGGATGAGGGGCAACGCATGACGTCGCATCAGGCCGGATTCCGTACCGCCTCGCCCAGGGGGTTCCTGACGATCGGCAGGACGGTGGCGTTGCCGTTGCGGCGAGTGTCCGTGCTGACGGCACTCGTGCTGTTCGTGCTGCTCGTGGTGGCCGCCGTCGCCACGCTGTCGCTCGGGCGGCTGGGCATTCCGCTCGCCGATCTCACCGGGGCGGTGACGGGCGGGGCCGAGGGCAGACACGCGTTCGTCCTGGAACGCCTGCGCGGCCCTCGTCTGGTGGTCGCCATCGGCACCGGCGGAGCCCTCGGTCTCTCCGGGGCGCTCTTCCAGTCAGTCACCCGCAATCCGCTCGGCAGCCCGGATGTGATCGGGCTGGCGTCCGGCGCGGGCGCCGGCGCCGCGATCACCGCGCTGATGTTCCCGGACACCGTGCCGGTGGCCCTCGGCGCACTGCTCGGCGCCGTCCTCGCCATGGTGCTGGTCCATATGTCGACCGGCACCGGGTTCCGTAACCCCGCACGGCTCGTCGTCGCCGGGATCGGTGTCGCCGCGATCGGCACGGCGGTGACCCAGTACGTCGTCTACGCCATGGAGCGGGACCGGGCCGCCGTCCTCACCGCCTACGTCAACGGCAGCCTGTCGGCGCGGTCCTGGGACGACGCCACCACGATCTGGCTGGTGCTACTGATCGTGGCCCCGCTCACCGCCCTGATCGCACGCCGGCTGGACATCGGGGAGATGGGCGACGACATCGCGGGCGCACTCGGATCCGAGCCCCGCAGCACGAAGACGATCGCCATCGTGCTGGCGATCGTGCTCTCGGCGGGCGCCGTCAGCGTCGCCGGACCCATCGCGTTCATCTCACTGACGGCTCCGCAGATCGCCAAGCGGATCACCCGGGTCTCCGGCCCGCACCTGTCGCTCTCGGCGCTGACCGGCGCACTGCTGCTGGTGATCGCGGATCTCTGCGCCCAGCAACTGCCGCTGTTCGAGAACCTGCCCGTCGGTATCTACACGATGGCCATCGGGGGTGTGTACCTCGGCTGGCTGCTGGCACGGGAGTGGCGCCGGGGAGTGCTGTGAGGCTCTTCGGGGGCTTTCACTCGCCGCTGAAGTCAGTCGTACGGCGCCACTGACACGCCCTCATGGACGGCCCGTTCGTCGTCCTCTCCGGCCGCCCGGTCCGGGTCACCCGATCGTGATGAGGCCGACGCCGCATCCGGGGGTGATCCGCATGCCGGGCGTCCTGCCACCGTGACCGGACCCCGCCTCCCCCGACCCACCCCGCGGCCTCTCTTGAACACGTTCAAGAGAGGCCGTAGAGTCAACACCACTTGAACGCGTTCAAGTCTGGGGGTGGTCATGTCAGTACTGGTCGGTCTGATCGTGATGCTGGGCATGCTGGTGGTGGTTCCGGCGGGGCTGCGGCTGACCGGTGCGCCCGAACTGGACCGGGTGCGCCGTCTGTGGCCGCTCTTCGCCGTGCCAGGCGCTGTCGCACTCTGGCTGCCGCGCGGCGGGCCCGCCACCATCCTGGCGGCCTGCTACGCGCTCGGTGCCGTACTCCTCGCCATGCACGCCCCGCCACGGCTGCTCCGTAACCTCGCAGCGTCCGAAACCCACGCCGTGGCACCCGCCGAGATCGCCCTGCTCACCGCCCTGGTCACCCCTTCGATCGCCGCCATCGCGCTGGTCGCCGAACGCTCGGGGCACACACTCTTCGGCTTCGGGCTCGGCATCCTGGCACTGACCGTGCCGCACTTCCACTTCGCCGGATTCGCCGCCGCGCCGGTCTCGGGGCTCGTCTGCCGGATCGCCGAGAGCGCCGCAGGAAGGTTCGCTGCGCTGAGCGTTCCGCTGGGCACCCTGCTCGTCCTGATCGGATATTTCACCGGGGACCGGGCCGAGCTGGCCGGGGCAGTCGTTCTGACAGCAGGCATGTGGACCGTCGCCCTGCTCACCTGGCGATCGATCCGCGGCAGGCAACGGGACCGGATCACCCGGCTGCTGCTCGCCACCTCGTCCGCCGTGCTCGTGGTCACCATGGTGCTCGCGCCGAGCTGGGCACTGGGCGAGGCCACCGGGCTCCCTCACCCCACGCTGACGTGGATGGCCGCCACCCACGGTCTCGGCAACGCACTCGGCTTCGCACTCTGCTCCGTGCTTGCCTGTCACAGGATCCGGAACCACACCGATCACGAAGGCAGGACCGCATGAGCACCTTCACCTACCCCGAGGTCGGAGCCACTCGCGTCGGCCCACTCCCCGACGGCTACAACCACCTCCACCACCGGACCCGGGTCGGGCGCGGGCGGGCCGACTTCGAGGCAGCGGGCGCGGCGGTCACCGACTGGCGCATGCATCGCACCAGCGGAGCCGCGGTCCGCGCGTCGGCGGCCCGCGCCGAGGCCGGGGGCTCGGTTCGGGTGTCGCTGGGCATCGGCCCGTTCCGGTTCACCGCACCCTGCCGGGTCGTCTGGGCCGAGTACGAGAAGGACCGCATCGGATTCGCCTACGGAACACTGGTCCGGCACCCCGAGTGCGGCGAGGAGTGCTTCATGGTGGAGCTCGCGGACGACGGAACGGTGTGGTTCACCGTCATGGCGTTCAGCCGCCCGGCCGCCTGGCACACCCGGCTCGCGGGGCCCGTCGTACCGGTGATTCAGCGGTGGTACGCCCGCCGGCTCGGCACCACGCTGCGCCGGATCGTCACCGAGGACCGGCGATCGCGGGTCTGAAGGGCCGAGCCGCGTCACCGGACCGATACTGGAAACGATGGAGTGGTTCACCGCAGACGGGTACTGGCTCAGCCGGCTGATCTTCCAGCGGGCTCTGGCCAGCATCTACCTGGTCGCGTTTCTCACCGCCGCGCTCCAGTTCCGGGCGCTGATCGGCGAACGCGGCATGCTGCCCGTGCCGGATTTCCTGCGGCGTACGGACTGGCGCGGCGCGCCCGGCCTCTTCCGGCTCCACTACTCCGACCGCTTCTTCGCCCTCGTCTGCTGGACCGGCTGCGCGCTCGCCGTCGCACTGATCGCGGGCGTGGACGCGTATGTTCCGCTCTGGGCGGCGATGGTTCTCTGGGCACTGCCGTGGGCGCTCTATCTGTCGATCGTCCAGGTCGGCCAGACCTGGTACGGCTTCGGCTGGGAGTCCCTGCTGCTGGAGACCGGCTTCCTCGCCGTCTTTCTCGGCAACGCGGACACGGCGCCGCCCGTGCTGGTGCTGTGGCTGCTGCGCTGGGTGCTGTTCCGGGTGGAGTTCGGCGCAGGGCTGATCAAGATCCGCGGCGACGAGTGCTGGCGCAACCTGACGTGTCTGTACTTCCACCACGAGACCCAGCCGATGCCGGGACCGCTGAGCTGGTTCTTCCACCGGCTGCCGAGACCCGTCCACCGGGCCGAGGTGGCGGCCAACCATGTCACTCAACTGCTGGTGCCGGTACTCCTCTTCACTCCGCAGCCGGTGGCGAGTGCGGCTGCGGGGCTGATGATCGTCACCCAGCTGTGGCTGGTCGTCTCGGGGAACTTCGCCTGGCTGAACTGGGTGACGATCACTCTCGCCCTGTCCGCCGTCGACTGGTCCCTGTTCACCGAACCGCCCGCGCAGTCCGCGCCGCCGCTCTGGTACGAGATCGTCGTCATCGCGGTCACCGCGCTGGTCGTGTTCCTCAGCTACCGCCCGGCACGCAATCTGGTCTCCCGCCGCCAGGTCATGAACCGCTCGTTCGACCCACTGCATCTGGTCAATACCTACGGCGCGTTCGGCAGCATCAGCCGGGTCCGGCTGGAGGTGGTGGTCGAGGGCACCGACGAGCAGGAGCTCCACGACGGAACGGTCTGGCAGGAGTACGGCTTCCGCGGCAAGCCGGGCGATCCGCGCCGGCTGCCCCGCCAGTTCGCCCCGTACCATCTGCGGCTCGACTGGCTGATGTGGTTCGCGGCACTCTCCCCCGCGTACGCGGGCCCCTGGTTCGGCCAGTTCGTGGAGCGGCTGCTGGAGAACGACCGGGACACACTGCGGCTGCTGCGTCACAACCCGTTCCCTCAGGCCCCGCCCACGCACGTCCGCGCCAGGCTGTACCACTACCGGTACACGACCTGGCGCGAACTGCGGGCCACGGGACGCTGGTGGCACCGCACCTATGTGCGGGACTTCATGCCCCCCGTCTCGCTCGCTCCCTCCTGGCTCAGCCCGACCAGGCGATCTTGAACACCCAGGGGCGCTTCCCGGCCCTGAGGGCCGCCGCCGGTACGTCGATCACCAGCGAGCCGCCCGTGCTGCGCCGGCTGAGAGCCTGTCGGGTGACCTTCGATCGGATAGCGGACGCGGTCTGGTGCGTGCGATTCCAAGGCGCCGGGATGTCCTCGGATGGGGCCTCCCCTGCTCGAACGAAGTTGAGAGCTTGGGGAAGGAGCTACTAGGGCATTTCGGCAACGCGGGAAGCGTGCGTGCCAGGGCGTGGCTGCCCGGTCAGAGGTCATCCGACAGGCTCTGAGCGGCCGGTCGTGGCCGAGCAGGGTGACCCGGTCACCGCTGCGGACCGGCACGGGGCCTCGACGGTGAGGCTCGCGCCCGGCTGCGCCAGGGAGTGAAGCAGATCGCCTCCCCGTTGGTCTTCAGGCGCTCCCCCGTCTCGCGCAGTCTGCGCTGCATGATGTCGGGGATCGTGCCGTCGGCCTTCGGCCCGATGTCGAGCAGGAAGTTGCCGTTCTTGAAACCCAGTCGCCGTTGATCAAGGTTCCTGGAACCATTCCGGCATGAACACGGATCTCGTCGACCAGGCGCGACGTCTCGCTTGTGACCGATTCCCCGATGCGCTCGCGGTGATCCTTGCCGGGTCGACGGCTGCCGGGCGGGCAACTGCCCGCAGCGACTTGGACATCGCAGTGCTCATCAGGGACGGCGGCGAGACCGGCCGGGAGACGATCCGGTTCGAGGGACGTGTCGTGGAGCTCTTCGTCCACACCCGTGCCGGTCGCGTGGAGCTCTTCGCTGCGGACGTTGCTGCACGTCGTGCAGTCCTTCAGAGCATGTATGCCGCCGGTCTCGTCCTGGTCGATACGAATGGTGAGGCCGGACGTGCCTGTGCCCTGGCCGAAGCCGACCTCCGAAAGGGTCCGCCGGCGCTGGAACCGGCGACGGTCGAGACGAAGAGGTACGGGCTGACGGACGCACTGGACGATCTCACCGACGCGAGCGACCCCATCGAGCGTCTGGCGGTGGCCGGGTTCGTTCTCAACACAGCGGCCGACCTGCTCTGCGACTACCACCACGCGTGGATCGGTGGCGGGAAGTGGCTGCCGCGGCGCCTTCTGGAGGCGGACGGAGAACGTGGAGCCGCCCTGCTCGAAGGACACCTGCGGCTGTGCACGTCGGGAGACCCCATACCCGTGATCGACGCTGCATCACAGATCCTCGACCTTGTCGGCGGGCCTCTTCGCGAGGGCTATCGCAGGACTTGGCGCGGTGTCATTGAATCGGTCGCTGCGACATCCGGGCGTTGACGGAAGTTCATGACCGCGAGTCGCCGCCTGCATGGTCCTGCTGTTCGCCCAGCCCGTCACCCGGACGGTTCGGAATGGTCAGCCGCCGCATCCGGCGGCTATCCATGCACCATCGCAGGAATGCCTGTGCCGGGCGCCGGGTGGCGTACTTATCCGCGTGCCAGGTGCATAAGGGGCGAGCAGGGTGGTCAGTGCCGCCATCAGCAGGGTGCACATGGGGTGGATGCCAAGTTCCGCCTCCGCAGCGTCTTTCCGTGGGGCACCTTCGCGGCCGATGCCGGTGCGGCGCTGCTCCTCGGCTTCCTCTCCGAGGCGGTGACCGACGGGGACTTCGGGCCCCTGTTCCAGCTTCTGCTCGCCACCGGCTTCTGCGGCGCCCTGTCGACGTGGTCGACGTTCTCGTACGAGTTGCTGACCCTGACGTCGGCCCGCCACCTGGGCATCGTGGCCGGCTATCTGCTGCTCAGTATCGGCGCGGGGGTCGGGCTCTCGTTCGCCGGGGCCGCTGTGGCGGGCGCGGTCCACTGACCGGCGGATGCCCCGAAGCGGCCGAACTCCGGCCCCCCTCGCGGGGTTCGGGCCGGAGCTCGGGTGTGCAGCTATGAAGCGGTCAGTCGACGCTGGGCAGGATGTGCGGCTCGGCGAGGTCGTCCTCGTAGCCGGCCAGCCGGATCGGCGCGGACCTCGCCCAGACCTCGATGTTCAGGAGCTTCTCGGTCTTGCGGGTCCGCTCTCCGTGCCGTTCGGTCGGTCGCTTCTCGCGCTTCGCCAGTTCTGGTGTCGTCACCGCGCACTCCTTCGTGTCGCGTAACCCCGGGGCGTCGCCGACGCTCCGGCCTCATATCCGGGGGTCGACCACCCGCGAGGGGCAGGGGCAAGAACAATTCGGTCGCGGTGGCGCCGGGTACGGGGCGGGACGGCGACTTGGTTGACAAGCCTGTCCCAGGACGGTCGAGGAGGTTTTGTGGACTCCTCGATGACGTCCGTTCGCATCAGAGTAACCAAATGAGCGCGTTCACGCTCGATGGAATGTGCGCACTGGCTCACTTTCGGCCATCGAGCACGGAAAAGACCCGGCCGGGAACGAGTCCGGGGCCGGGTCCACTGCTCCGCGCAAACGCCGCGTGATCGATCGACTACCAGTTGGCGGGCGCGTAGTCCTTGAGGAAGCAGCCGTACAGGTCCTCGCCCTCCTCGCCGCGCACGATCGGGTCGTAGACACGGGCGGCGCCGTCGACCAGGTCGAGCGGGGCGTGGAAGCCCTCTTCGGCAAGGCGGATCTTGTCGGGGTGCGGGCGCTCGTCGGTGATCCAGCCGGTGTCGACGGCGGTCATCAGGATGCCGTCCTTCTCGAACATCTCCTGGGCACTGGTGCGGGTGAGCATGTTCAGCGCGGCCTTGGCCATGTTGGTGTGCGGGTGACCTGCGCCCTTGTAGCCACGGCTGAACACGCCCTCCATCGCGGAGACGTTGACCACATAGGCGCGCTTGGCGGCGGTCGCCGCCATCGCCGGGCGGAGCCGGCTGATCAGGATGAAGGGCGCGGTGGAGTTGCAGAGCTGGACTTCCAGCAGCTCGATCGGTTCGACCTCTTCGACGGTCTGGATCCAGCTGTTGGTGTCATGCAGGTCGGGTACGAGACCGCCCGCGTCGATCGCCGTTCCGGCGGCGATCCGCTCCAGGGAGGCGGACCCGGTGACCAGGGCGAGCTCGGTGACGTCCTGCGCGCTCAGGCCTTCCTTGCGGGCGGCCGGGAGGGCCGCGACACGGTCGACGGTGCCGCTGCCGAAGGTGCCGATGACCTCGGCGGCGGGCAGCTCGCCCGCCGGGAGCGGGGCGGACTCGGCGTTGACCAGTTCGCTGTACGCGTTCGCGGAGCGGCGCACGGTCTGCGCCGCGTTGTTGATCAGAATGTCCAGCGGGCCCTCGGCCGCGACCGAGTCGGCGAGCGCGACGACCTGGGCGGGGTCGCGCAGATCGATGCCGACGATCTTCAGCCGGTGGATCCACTCGTCGCTGTCCGGCATCGCCTTGAAGCGGCGGATCGCGTCGTTGGGGAAACGGGTGGTGATGGTGGTGTGCGCACCGTCGCGCAGCAGCCGCAGCGCGATGTACATGCCGATCTTCGCGCGGCCGCCGGTGAGGAGCGCGCGCCGGCCGGTGAGGTCGGTCCGTGCGTCGCGGCGCGAGCGGTTCTCCTTGGCGCACTGCTGGCAGAGCTGGTGGTAGAACGCGTCCACCTCGACATACCTGGTCTTGCAGATGTAGCAGGACCGGGGCCGCTGGAGGACGCCCGCGATCTCGGCACGGGCCGAGGACGACGGCAGGACCCCCTGGGTCTCGTCGTCGATGCGGTCGGCCGAGCCGGTCGCGGTGGCCTCGGTGACGGCCTTGTCGTGCGCGGTCTTGGCGGCGCGGCGCTCCTGACGACGGCGCTGCTTCACGGTCCGGTAGATCCCGGCCGTGGCGCGGCGCACGGCGATGGCGTCGGGGTGGTCGACCTCGATGTTGTCGAGTTCGTCGATCACGCTCAGGCAGACGGCCAACCGCTCCGGGTCGATACCGGGACCGAACTCCTCAGTACCGGGAGCGAGCTCCGGGCTGTCCTGTGTCACCGTCATTGCCGTTCCTCTGTCGTTTGTCACTCGTGGCGCCGACCGTCATACATGGTCCTGCCGGGCCGAACGCCCCGATCAAGTCTGCCATGCACCGGATGCTGCTCCGTTCGCGTGACTGCACAGGGGTTCCCCTCAGTTCGCGGGCGCGCGTGTGCATGGCTGCGCCCCTGCGCCCCGACGGCTCCTCCACGGCTCGGTCACATATGCTTCCCTGCGATACGGCCAGGGTTGAGCTGTGCCGTCCGTACAAGGGGGTGGAGAGTGACCGAACTCCCCGCGGGCGGCTCTCCCGCGCAGCCGGTGCGCCCGGCCGCCATCCCCGTACAGAACGGACTTGTGCCGGTCGGCAACAGTCTCGGCAACGGTTCGGTGTGGGACGTCGATGCCGTGATCCTGCTGGTCGAGGACGACGCCGGTGATGCGCTCCTCGTCGAGGAGATGCTCGCGGACAGCGAGCTGGGCTCCGCGCTGACCTGGTGCCGGACGCTCGCGGAGGCGCGCCGGTTCCTGGCCGGCTGCCGGACCCCGTGCTGCGTACTGCTCGATCTGCACCTGTCCGATGTGTACGGCCTGGACGCCGTCACCCAGATCGTCGAGTCGGCGCCCGATGCGGCCATTGTGGTGCTGACCGGCAGGGCCGAGGCCGATACGGGCCTGTCGGCCGTTGCGACCGGCGCCCAGGACTACCTCGTCAAGGGGCGACTCGATCCGGAGGCGCTGGGCCGCTCGGTCCGGTACGCCCTCCAGCGCAAGCAGGTCGAGCGGGCCGCCGCGGCGCTGCGTGCCAACCGGCTGATGGCGCAGGAGAACGCCCGCCTCGAACGCGGGCTGCTGCCCGTGCCCCTGCTGCGCGAGGACTCCTTCGAAGCGGTGGCGCGGTACGCACCGGGCCGGGCGCACGCCCTGCTCAGTGGTGACTTCTACGACGTGGTGCAGACGTCCGACGGCACAGTGCACGCAGTGATCGGCGATGTGTCGGGGCACGGGGCGGCGGAGGCGGCGCTGGGTGTCTGTCTGAGGGTGGCCTGGCGAACCGCGGTGCTGTGCGCCACCGGCCAGCTCGAACAGGTCCGGCTGCTGGAGGAGATCCTGGTCGCCGAACGCTCCGACCCACATGTCTTCGCCACCGTCACCTCACTGTCCTTCGCGCCGGACCGCCGTCGGGTGCGCGTGGTGCGGGCCGGTCACCCCGGGCTGCTGCTGCGCAGCGGTGCACGGGTGAGCTGGGTCGAGCCCGAGCCCGGGATGGCCCTGGGGCTGCTCCCGGGTGCGGGACGGTGGAGCGTCTCGGAGCTGTCCCTGCCCGGGGGCGGCCGGATCGTCCTCTTCACGGACGGCCTCTTCGAGGGGCGCACGGGGCCCGGTTCCCGGCTGGGCGAGGACGGACTGCTCGCCGTAGCCCGCAGACACGGGGCGCTGGCGGCCCGCGCCTTTGTGGACACTCTGGTCGACGAGGCCGCCGGGGCCGCGTCCCCGTACGGCGGTCTCGCCGACGACGTGGCCGTGCTCCATCTGGGCTGGGGACGGGGGGAGCCGCGATGAGCGGCCGGGACACATCGCCGGCCCGCCGGCGCGGCTTCGCCTCACGCCTGTCGGTCCAGAACCGGGTTCATCTGATTCTCGCCGTCTTCGTACTGGTCGTCTGCGCCGGGCTGACCGTCGGTGGCCTGGTGCTGTCCCGGATATCCGACCGCACCACCGAGCTGGTGGACCGCATCCAGCCCGCCCGCTCGTCGTCCTTCCAGTTGCAGAACGCCCTGCTGGACCAGGAGACCGGGGTCCGCGGATACGCGCTCACCGGTGACTCGACCTTCCTGCGGCCGTACGAGGCGGGGATGCGGGACGAGAGGCTGCGGCTTGCCAAGGTGCGTGCCCTCGTCGGGGACGAGCAGCCCTTCGCCCGCGATCTCGACCGGATCGCCGCAGCCGCGCGGGAGTGGCGCAGCCGGCATGCCGAGCCGCTGGTCGACGCGGTCCGCCGGGACGGCCCGGCGTCCGAGTCCTCGGCCCCGATCCGGCGGAGCAAGGGCGAATTCGACACTCTGCGGCGGCTGTACGCGACACAGCAGGCGCATCTCGACGTGGCGCGTGACCGGGCCCGCGCCGATCTGAGCACCGCCCGCACCACCCGTGACCAGGTGCTCATCTCGCTGATCGTGGGCTTTCTGCTCGCGGTTGTCTCGCTGAGTCTGCTGCTGAACCGGATGGTGGGCCGGCCGCTGCGCCGGCTGACCGCCGCCTCGGACACAGTCAGCTCGGGGGCGTTCCATAACCGGATCGAGGTCGACGGACCGTCCGATGTGCGGGCGGTGGCGGCGGCCGTGGAGGACATGCGCCGCCGCATCGTCGAGGAGCTCGCCGAATCCCAGGAGCGCGGGACGCTGCTGGCGGAACAGGCACAGGAGCTGCGCCGGTCCAATGCCGAACTGGAGCAGTTCGCCTATGTCGCCTCGCACGATCTGCAGGAACCGCTGCGCAAGGTCGCCTCGTTCTGCCGGCTTCTGGAGAAGCGGTATGCCGCGGAGCTCGACGACCGGGCGCGGCAGTACATCGACTACGCGGTCGACGGCGCCAAGCGGATGCAGGTGCTGATCAACGATCTGCTCACCTTCTCCCGTATGGGGCGGGTGCACGACAGGTGGAAGCCGGTCGACCTCGACCGCTCCCTCGACCGTGCGCTGGCCAATCTCGCGCTGGTCGTCGAGGAGTCCGGTACCACGGTCGTACGGGAGGGCCCGCTGCCCGAACCGACCGGTGACGCGACGGCGCTCTCCATGGTCTGGCAGAACCTGATCGGCAACGCGGTGAAGTTCCGCCGTCCCGACGTACCGTGCCGGATCACGGTCGGCTGTGTACGGGACGGCGACGACTGGCACTTCTCCGTCGCGGACAACGGCATCGGTATCCCGCCGGAGTTCTCGCAGAAGGTGTTCGTCATCTTCCAGCGTCTGCACGGCAGGGAGCAGTACGAGGGAACGGGCATCGGTCTGGCCCTGTGCCGGAAGATCGTGGAGTTCCACGGAGGCAGGATCTGGCTGGAGCCGGAGGCCGCCGAAGGCGCCTGTATCCGCTTCACGCTGCCGGTCACTCCCGCCGTACCCGCGCGCACCACTGCTGAGCCGCTCGTCGCGGAATCCCTCGTCGGGCGGCCCGGCCATGGCTGAGATCTGCCGGGTTCTCCGCGGAGTGGGACCGTTCGTCGCGGGTAGGCGAACGTCGAACAGCTGTCATCGAACACCCCTGCGTCGCCCTGGCTGGAGCACATGAACGAACAGGTCACCTCGCGACCGGACGGCCGCCCCGGCGGAGACCCGCTCACGGACGTTCTGCACAGCGCCGAGGTGTTCGACGGCGAGCCCGGCTGCATCGCGCAGGCCCGGGCACTGGCCGACCGCTTTCTGGTCCGGCTGGCCGCGGAGTGGCTCGCGGTGTTCGGCGAGCACACCCGCAGCGATCTCATGCTGGCCGTGAGCGAGCTGGTCACCAACGCGGACCGCTACAGCCAGGGCCCGTATCTGCTGGAGCTGGAGGGCACCGCGGAGCGCGTCAGCGTCACGGTGTACGACAGCAGCACGGCCTTGCCACTGTTCTACTCACCCGACCCGACGCGCCCCGGCGGCCACGGCATGGAGATCGTGGTGGCGCTGTGCGACCGGCTGACCGCCGAGCGCGTGCCCGTGGGCAAGCGCATCCGGGCCGAGTTCGAGCTGAGCAGCTGAGCTGTGGGGCGGGCGGGACGCCGCCCGCCCCACGACCACGGTCAGCCCGGTGCGGGCGGGGCGTCCACGGCCGAAGTGCCCCAGGCCGACGGCTCGCTGCCCACCGTGAAGGAGAGCGAACGGGTCGAGCGGATGTCGTCGGTGGTGAGGTAGGTGCGGGACTGCACCGTCCCGTCGAGCCGGGCCGACTGGATGTAGCGGTCGGTGTCGGAGGTGCCGGGTGCGCTGACCGTGAGCGATCCGCGCGGGTATTGACTTCCGCTCCCCGCCCTGGGGGGCGGGGATTCCCACCACGGTCGTCCGACCGTCTCGGTGGGTTCCTGCTTCACCGCGCTGTGCCGGTACGAGCACCGGTCTTACCTTCGCTCCACAGGCTGACACCGCCAGTCCGGCGGCCTTGGCGACGTTGACCGCCGCGTTGATGTCCCGGTCGAGGACAGTCCCGCAGGCCCCGCAGGTCCCTACGCGGATGTGCAGGGGCTTGGGGCCGTCCAGGCGGTGGGACACCCCGCCACAACCGGGTTCGACGCATCGGACGAGCGCGTCCTGCGCCACCTTGATCCGTTCGACGTCGGGCTTCACGATCCGGCGGTCGTACGTGAGGAGCCCGTTCAACTCCCCCTCGACGTCCGAGATCTGGGGGTAGACGGCGCCGTTGCCGCCCTTGCGGGCAAGCTTGCGCACCTCGTCGAGCCGGGCCAGACAATCGTCGGTGTACGTGGCCGGGTCGACCGCGATGTACGACTGCTGTACGGCCCAGGCGTGTCCCGGCACGGCCAGTCCGAGCCCCCCGTACTCCCCGCTGACCAGGGCGCGTTTCCCGTCGGGCTGCGGAAGCCCGGGGCTCGGGTAGCCGTGCGCGTCGGCGATGCCACCGTTACCGCCGTCCACCGCGCCGCAGCAGTTGAGGCCGCTCATGTTGTTGACCGGCCGGGCCGGGTCCCAGGACTTGGCCTGGTCGCCGATGCGGGCCTGGTCGTACTGGCCCCAGCCCTCGTTGAAGGTGACCCACATGACGACGGACGGGTGGCTGGAGTGTTCGTCGATCATCTCCTTCATCTCGCGCTCGTACTCGGCGCGGGCGGCGCGGGCAGCGGCACACCTCCTCGAACACGGCCCCGGTCACCCGCACCACGGAAGGCTCCTCAGAGGCCGTGAGACCCAGGACGAGTCGGAGACGCACGCCGTCGCCGCTGAGTGGCGGGACAGGCTCCACACCCTCCTGCGCGCCGATCCATCGGCGCGCGCGGAACTCCTCTCACTGCTCGACTCACTCGCTGAACCGCCCCGGAACCAGGCGTCACCCGCCGTGCACAACGCGATCAGCGGTGGCGTCCAGCACGGGCCGGTCATCCAGACCGGCCGCATCGACGGATCGGTGCTGTCCACGCCGCACAACGACTGACACATCCCCCTCCGGGTCGTTCGGATCCACCATCGGGCGACGACCTCAGGTGCGAACCGACTGGCGCAACTTCCGCGCGCTCCGGGAACGATTCACGAAGATCGGGGCATCCTATTGAGGTCCCCCTGGACGCAGACCTACACCCCACGCCTCATCCCCACCGGAACAAGGGGTGCATGCAGCATGCGGATGTCCAAGCCGGTCGTACCCGCGGCTCCCACGAATCCGGGCCTCAAGCGGGAAATCGGGCTGATCGGTCTCATCTGGGCCTCGGAGGGGTCCATCATCGGGTCCGGCTGGCTGTTCGGCGCCCTGTTCGCCGCGCAGGCAGCCGGCACGGCGGCGCTCATTTCCTGGGGAATCGGGGCACTCGCCATCATTGTGCTGGCGTTCGTCCACGCCGAACTGGGGGCCATGTACCCGGTGGCGGGCGGCACCGCCCGATTCCCGCACTATGCCTTCGGCAGTGCCGCCGGTGCGTCCTTCGGATGGTTCTCGTGGCTGCAGGCTGTCACCGTGGCGCCGATCGAGGTCATGGCGTCGCTGAACTATCTCAGCGTCCACGCCACCTGGGTGCAGACCGGCAAGAATCACCTGACACCCGCGGGGTACGGGCTGGCTGTCGCGTTCATGGCGTTCTTCGTCGTCGTCAACTTCCTCGGCGTCAAATGGCTCGCCCACACCAACAGCGTGGCGACGTGGTGGAAAGTGGCCGTCCCCGTCTTCACCATCATCGTGCTGGCCGCCACCACCTTTCACAGCGGCAACTTCGGCTACCAGGGCTTCGCCCCCTTCGGCGCCAGGGGCGTGCTCTCCGCCATCAGCACCAGCGGCATCATCTTCGCGCTCCTCGGCTTCGAGCAGGCCGACCAGCTCGCGGGCGAGAGCCGTGACCCGGCCAGGGACATCCCGCGGGCGGTGATCGGCTCCATCCTCATCGGCGTCCTCGTCTATGTGGCGCTTCAGGTCGTCTTCATCGCCGCCCTGCCGCACAGCGCGTTCGCCCACGGCTGGGCCAATCTCTCCTTCAGCGGAAAGGCGGGCCCGTTCGCCGGGCTCGCCACCTCCGTCGGACTCGGCTGGCTCGCCACGCTGTTGTACATCGACGCGGTCGTGTCACCGTCCGGTACGGGCCTGATCTACACCACCGCCACCTCTCGGGTCTCCTACGGCCTGTCCCGCAACGGCTACGTCCCCGCGGTCTTCGAGCGCACCACCAAGCGCGGCGTCCCGTGGTTCAGCCTGCTCTTCGCGTTCGTGACCGGCCTCATCGTGTTCCTGCCGTTCCCCACGTGGCAGAAGCTGGTCGGCTTCGTCACGTCCGCGAGTGTGCTGATGTACGCGGGGGCGCCGCTCGCCTTCGGATGCCTGCGCAAGCAGGACCCGGACCGGCCTCGCCCGTACCGGCTGCCCGGCGGGATGTTCTGGGCGCCCGTGGCCTTCATCGTCTCGAACCTGATCATCTACTGGGCGGGATGGGACACCCTGTGGCGGCTCGGCGTGGCCATCGTGCTCGGCTATCTACTGCTGGGCGGCTCCGCGCTGCTCAAGCTCAACCCAAAGGTTCCGCACATGGACTGGCGGTCCGCGCAGTGGCTGCCGGTGTACCTCGTGGGCATGGGGCTGATCTCCTGGCAGGGCGGCTTCTGCAGCACCGGCCCGGCGTCGTCGGCGTCCTGCGGTGCGACCGATGCCGTGCCGCTGTGGTGGGACATCGTGCTCATCGCCGCGTTCAGCCTGGTGATCTACTTCTGGGCCCAGGCCGTGCGGCTCCCCGACGAGGAGACCCAGGAGTACATCGGCTCCGTCGAGGTGGTGCCCGGCGGGTGACCGGCCTCCCGCCCGGTTCCGGCGCGTCCGGGTGTCAGACGTTGTCGAAGACGCAGTCTCCGCACAGACCGCCGCCCGGGCAGCGGTAGTACAGGCAACAACTGCGACGGCGGAACGCCGGGTCGTGCGGGGCGCCGGTGTTCCGGAGGTCCGGGTGGTCGAGGAGTTCGGCGGCCAGGGCGCGGGCCCGGCCTGACATGTCGGGGCGGCGGTGGACGCGGGCCCAGGTGACCAGTTCGCGCAGGGCTCCCGCCAGCGCCGACCCCACGTTGCCCCACAGCAGCCCGTTCGACAGGGGGCCGTCGCGGTGGATCGCCTCGGCGAGGGGCACGAGATGGGCGTACTGCACGGCTTCCCGAATCCGGGCGGCGGTAGCGGGCAGCGATTCGGCGGTGCTCAGCCACAGGTCGTCGGGGGCGGTGTGCTGTGGGTCCCAGTGCAGGGCACCGGGCGAGAGATCGGGGAAACGGCCGGTCAGGGCCGCCGGGCCGAGTGCGATCGACCAGAGGCGGGAGGCCAGCCCCAGGTGTGCGACGGAGGCGGCGACCCTGCGCTCAGGGGTACGGAGCCGGGTGGCGACCGTGTCGATACGGGCCGTGAGTGGTGCGACCTCCCCCGCGTACAGCAATGCCAGCGGGCGATGCGCCCCGTCGGACGGTGAAGCGGTACGCAGTGTGAAGAAACCGCCCACCGAGGCCGCTGCCGGCTCGTCCATCGTGCTGCTCCTTCTCGGCTCCGCGGCCGCCACTGGTGACATCGCGGGCACCTGGAGCACCGCGACCCGCCGTTCACCGTAACCCCTCGGGGTGATCGCTCCGGGGCCCTCCGGGGGGAGGACTACCGTCGGGAGGAGGACACTGGGAGTAGTCACGTACTACCAAGGCAGTACGCAGGATTGCCGCCTCAAGGACGACGACGCAGCGGCTTTGAAGGGACATCGTGGTGTACATGAGTTCCCTTGCGCTGTCCGTGCTTCTGTCACTGGTCTCCGCGGTCGCCTACGCGGCCGGGGCGATCGTCCAGGAGCACGTGGCCACGGCTGGAGACGGCCGCTCGCTCGCACCCTTGCGCAACCGTGTCTGGTGGGCCGCCGTGACAATGAACGGCGTGGGCGCGGTGCTGCATGTCATGGCGCTGGCCTACGGTCCGCTCAGTCTCGTCCAGCCGCTCGGTGCGCTGACCATCGTCTTCGCCCTGCCGATGGCGGCACTCTTCGTACGCCGCCGGGCGGGTGCCATCGCATGGCGCGGCGCGATCATGGCGACCGTCGGTCTGGCGGGCCTGCTCGCGCTCACCGGGAACGCCGAGTCGCACACCCTGAGCGGCCCGGATCAGCTGACGCTCGCCGGCGTGACGCTCGGTGCGGTCGCAGCGCTCTTCCTGATCTCCAAGGGCTTGCACCGGCCGGTGGTACGGAGTGTGATCCTGGCCGGGGCCGCGGGCGTCGCTTTCGGTATCGCCTCGGTGTTCACGAAGACCGTGGCCGTGCAGTGGACCTCCGGTGCGGCAGGGGCCGGAGTGCCGGCGCTGCTGGCGATAGGCACGTTCGCGGCCGCCGGGCTGCTGCTCTCCCAGGCCGCGTACCGGGGAGCCGGGCTGACCGTGCCGCTGGCCACGGTGACCGTGGTGAACCCGGTGATAGCAGCGGCTGTCGGCATCACCATGTTCGATGAGCAGTTCCGGCACGGTACGGCGGGCACCATGCTCGCGCTGACCTGCGGGGTGGTCGCCGCGGGCGGGCTGATACTTCTCACGACGGAGCGGCTGGGCGCGGAGCACCGCGCCGGGCAGCCGGCCGCGAGCGAGTACCCGGACGCTCTGGGGGACGGGGCGGACGCGGAGCCCGGCGCCGGGGGTATTGCGGAACCGGCGGTGGATCCGGCCCGGCCGGCTGCGACGCAGAAGGTCGTCATTCTTCCCGAGCCCGTACCGCCGACGCCCGCCGCGGCCGTCGAGACGATCGCGGAAACGTTCTCGGCAGCCCCTGTGATGCCTCTGATGGCGCCGCTGGAGCATCGCCTCGGGCAGGTGGAGTTCGAGCCCGGGCGATCGTCGCACACCGGCACCGCAGCACGGCGGGGCGGCGTGTCCGGGAAGCCTGCCGCGCCGGCTGACACAGCCGGGACCCAGGGGGTCGTTCAGACGCTGACGCCGCCCGCCCTCAGGTAGGCCAGCGGGTCGACGTCCGAGCCGTAACCGGGGCCGGTACGGATCTCGAAGTGCAGGTGCGGACCGGTGACGTTTCCGGTGGAGCCCGAGCGCGCAATCCGCTGGCCTGCGGAGACATGCCGGCCCTCACGCACATGAAGCGCGGACAGATGCGCGTACTGGCTGTACTTTCCGTCGCCGTGCCGGATGACGATCTGGTATCCGTACGCCCCCGCCCAGCCCGCCGAGACGACCGTGCCGGAGCCGACCGCCTTCACCGAAGTGCCGGTCGGGACGGGAAAGTCGACACCGGTGTGATAGCCACTGGCCCAGGAACCGGCCTGCTGGTACGGGGTTCCGATACCCGCCGCAACGGGCGCGACGAGACCATCGGAGTGCTTCTCCGCCCGCTGCGGCTTGTGGCTCTCGGCCTGCTTCGGGTGTTGCTTCGGCTTGGTGGTCCGGTGCTGCGGCTTCGCGGCCTGGTGTTGCGACGTGGCTGGTTGTTGCTTCGGCTCGGTGGTCCGGTGCTGCGGCTTCGCCCTCTGGTGCGGTGCGGTCTTCGGCTCCCCGGCCGGTGTCGAGTCCGTCCTGGAACCCGCCTTCGGTGCCTGGGCCACATCCAGGCTCAGGCGCTGTCCGGGAAAGATGAGATCCGGATCGTCCCCCACGACCGTGCGGTTCGCCGCGTACAGGTGCTGCCAGCCGCCACGGACATGCTCACCCGCCGCGATCGCGGAGAGCGAGTCGCCGCCGGCCACGGTGTACGACTCGCGCTTGCCGGGCACCGTGGTCGGCTTGGCGGGCGTGGTCGTCCGCTTCGTCTCCGGCTTCCCGGCGGCAGCCTTCCCGGGCGCCTGTAAGTGGCCGGTCCGCTCCGACTGCGGGTTGATGCCGGGGGCTTCCCCGCCACTGGTCAGCCCCGCCCGTGTCGAGCAGCCCGGCCAGGCGCCGGGTCCCTGCCCTTCGAGCACCTTCTCGGCGATGGCTATCTGCTGGTCCTTGGTGGCCAGATCGGCGCGCGGGGCGTAGACCGTGCCGCCGTAGGCCGCCCACGTCGACCGGGTGAACTGAAGGCCACCGAAGTAGCCGTTGCCACTGTTGATGTGCCAGCTGCCGGTGGACTCGCAGGTGGCTACCTTCTCCCAGACATCCGTCGAGGCGGCGCCTGCCGAGGCGGCTGCGATGAGCGGAAGCGCGATGCCCGCACCGCCGGCGGTGACCGTGAGCGAGGCACGGTTGAGCCGGCTGGGCTGATATCTGCGGTGCCGTCCGTTTGCGGCCATGACTTGGCTCCCCCACTGACAGTAGGACACGTCGCAAGCGCCCAACTTATGGGCAGACAAAGGCCGATGACAAGGGAGCGATAGCGACTCATCCGTCACGGGCGGCCCAGGGGACACCGCCGCCCGAGGTTTGTGGCCGGTGCACTCGTCAGCCCTCGTACCGTGCTGCCGGGTACGAGGGTTGACGACTGCGCCGGTCATCCGGCCTTCTCCGGAAGAGAGTTGCCTGGCGTGTGGCATCGCGGCTGAAGACCGATCGCGCCCACGGACAGCCGACCGGGCTCATCCCGACGCACCAGGCGAGCGCGATGATCGCGCTGTTGCCGGTCTCGGTGCCCATCAGCAGGCCGCGCAGCGTCTCGGTGACCGCTGTGAAGGGCTGGTGCTCGGCGAACCAGCGCAGCCCGGTGGCATGAACTCCGGTGGGACGATGGCGCCGCCGAGGAAGGGGAGGAACGTCAGCGGCATGGGGATGTTGCCGGCGGTCTCGGGGTTCTTGGCCACCAGCCCGATCGCTGCGGCCGGCCAGGTGAGCGCCCGTGCGAGCAGAGCGAGGACGGCGACGGCCAGGAGCCACTCGACGGGCGTGGCGTCGGGCCTGAAGCCCATGAGCAGCGCGGCACCCATGACGAGCGTGGTGCTGACCCGGGACTGGATCACGCTGCCGACGACATGTCCGGTCAGGAACGAGGCGCGGGAGATCGCCATCGTACGGAACGGGTTGACGATGCCCTCGGTCATGTCGATACAGACGCCGGTCGCGGTGGACAGGGCGCCGAGGCGGGCGGCCATTCCAGGGGCGCGGTGAGTCGCTCGGCCAGGGCACGGGCTTCGCCCCCGCCCGCGTCCGCGGCCGCGTCCGCGTCCGCGGCCAGCTCGTACCGGAGGTTGTCGACATACGGCGTGAAGTCCATCGCGGCGCCATTTTGGCGCCGCGATGGCTCAGGCGGTTGCTCCGGGGCTCGGAACGAGACCTGGAACGAGCCCGTCACCACCACCGACCTGCCCGCTTCAGTCGAGCAGCGCCTCCCGCAACCGCGCAGCGAACGCATCAGGATCCTCGGTGGAACCGGTGTGTCCACCGGGGAACTCCACGAGCCTGCCGCCGACCTGGTCCACCAGCCGGGCACCCGGAATCGCCGTGAGCAGGCTGCGGGAGTCCTGCCCGACCCCGATGGTCAGCTTCTGGGCGCCGCGCCCAAGGGCCTCCAAGTCCGGTACGTAACTGCTGAACGGGCACAGCACGTGTTCCAGGAAGACCGGGAGGTTGGCGCGCATCCGCCGGAACGCCTCGGCTTCCCGCGGGGACGGCTCGGCCGCAACCGCCCGAGGCCCACCCTCGGCCGGACGGTCCGCCTCCGGACCCATGAGGCCCTCGGTCATGGTGGCCAGAGCCGCTTCCACCCCGTCCCTGCGGTTGGAGTCGCGTACGGCGGCGAAGAGCTTCCGCCCCTGTTCCGGATCGGGCAGCAGCTCCACCATCGGCGGCTCGTGCGCGATGACCCGGTCCAGCCGCTCCGGGTGGCGGCTGAGCAGGTCCAGGGCGACGACGGCACTCGAACTGGAACCGAAGACGGCCACGGGGCCGCCGTCCGGCGACAGCAGCTCGATCAGCCGAAGGGCGTCCTCGCTCTGCGCCTCCACCCGCTGGTCGCCGGTCTCGCCGTCGAGCAGGCTGCGCGAGTATCCGCGCGGGTCGAAGGCGACGACGGTCCACCGGTCGGCCAGCCGCACCGCCAACCGGTCGTAGATCCCCGCGTCGGCGCTCCCGCCGGACATCATCAGCAGCAGCGGCCCTTCGCCGCGCACCTCGTAGTACAGCGTCGCCCCGGGCACCTTCAGTCGGCCGGTGCGGGCCGGCGCCATGCGGTCAGTCATCGTTCTCCCCCTTGTTGTTGTTCGTCCTTGTTCTTGTCAGTCGCAGTTGGCCAGTGCTCCAGCAGGAAGTGCAGGGCCTCGACGGACCGCTCCCAGGACGTCTGTACATCGCGGGGTGCGCCGAAGCCTCCGCTCGCCTCCAGGGCGCAATAGCCGTGGAAGGTGCTGCGCAGCAGCCGTACCGCGTCCGTGAGATCGGGCTCGGCCAGGCCGTAGGCGCGCAGCATCGCGCCCGTGGTCTCGATGGTGCGGTGATACGCGGACGACCGGGCGGCGACGGCGGGGTCCATCCGCATCTGCGTCGCCTCGTACCGTCCGGGCCGCTCCAGAACGAAGCTCCGGTAGGCGCCGGCGAACGCGACCAGGGCGTCCTTCCCGGCCCGGCCCGCCACCGCGGCGCCGATCCGGTCGATGAACTCACCCGCGGCCAGCAGCGCGACCCGGGTCCGCAGATCGTTCAGATTCCTGACGTGGGAGTACAGGCTGGCGTCCTTGACCCCGAAGCCGCGGGCCAGTGCGGAGATCGTGACCTTGTCGAAGCCGATGGAATCGGCCAGATCGGCCGCCGCTTCCACCACACGTTCGGCCGTGAGACCCGCGCGGACCATCCGCCACCTCCACCGGAGCGATACCTAGACCTCCTAGGCATTTTCTTAATATACATAGGCACGCGCGGGACCGGCCCGCCGGGGACAGCCGTGTGATCGATCGGCGCGTCGACGAACGCGGACCCGGAGCCGGACCCGAAGCTGAACAGGGCGCAGCCGAGGTCTCGGCAGCCAAGGCTCCCCTTGTCAGTCGAGGACGGCGAGGTGAAGTCGCCGGAGGCGTGCGGGGTCGGCGATCACGTCGTACTCGGCGATCCTGTCGTCCTCGATGGAGAAGGTGAGCGCGAACAGCAGCCGGCCGTACGGGGCCACGACGACTCCCACCGCGCCGTCGACCAGGGCCAGTTCGGCGAGCCGCGACCGGCGGGCAAGGGCAGCTGTCCCCTCCGCCACGGCCCGCGCGCCGCGGACCTCGGTCGCTCCGCCCGGCGGCAGGGCCGCAGGGTCGGCGCGGCGCATCACATCGGGGGCCAGCACGGCAAGGATCGCAGTGAAGTCGCCGACCCGCGCGGCGGCCAGGAACGCCGAGACGACCTGCCGGTGCCGGGCGAGCTCGGCCGCCGAGACCACCGGGCTGCCCTGTACCTTGTGGCGCGCGCGGCTGGCGAGCTTCTTCGTGGCGACGGGCGTGCGCTCCACGATGGGCGCGATCCGGTCGAACGGCACGGCGTACATATCGTGGAGAACGAACGCGACCCGTTCGGCGGGGCTCAGCGTATCCAGCACCACGAGCAGGGCGCGGCCCACCGATTCGGCCAGCAGCGCCTCGTCCTCCGGGGGGCTCCCCTGCGAAGGGTTCGAGAGCTGGTCGAGCACTTCCTGCTCGGTCAGGTCCTCCCGCCGCGTTCTGCGGGAGCGCAGCATGTCGAGGCAGGTACGGGTCACCACGGTGCGAAGCCAGCCGGCCAGGTTGTCCACATCGTCGGCATCGACCCGGCCGAGGCGGAGCCATGCCTCCTGCACGGCGTCATCGGCCTCGTCGAGTGAGCCAAGCACCCGGTAGGCGACGGCCCGCAGTCGGCCGCGCTGCGTCTCGAATCGTTCCGCCAGTCCATCGCGCTCGTCCACCGGTCACCTTTCTCCGTCCCGCCCCGTCAGCTCTCATGACGAACGCAACCCGGTCGGTCTGGACGGTCGGTCTGGACGGGCCGGACGGGCCGGACGGGCCGGACGGGCCGGACGGGCCGGACGGGCCGGACGGGCCGAGCACGGTGTTCCTGTCCGGCGACGACGCCGAGGCCGAGCGCACCATCGGCCGGCTGCCGGATGACCTCGGCTGGCCGGCGTCGTCGCGGATGTATCTGGGCGGTATCGCCACCGCGCGCGGGCAGGTGCACTTCGCCCCGCTCTTCCTCGGCGTGGCCGGCGCCCTCGGCACCCACGTGTTCAACATCAACGTGGTTCCCCGTTCCACCCGGTGACGCGGGCTCGCGGGGCGACGGGCAACCGTCACCCCGCGAGCCCCGCCTGGCGCCCATACGGCCCATCTCGAACAGGCCGTCCCCGCGCCCCGTATCCATACTGAAGAACCCGGCATCCCCCACACAGATTGCAGAGCACACAGATGAGCGGCACTGCGCAGATCGGCGTCACAGGACTCGCGGTCATGGGCCGCAATCTCGCTCGTAACTTCGCCCGCAACGGCTTCACGGTCGCCCTGCACAACCGCACGACCGCGAAGACGGACGCCCTGGTCAAGGGGTTCGGCGACGAGGGTTCCTTCGTTGCCGCGCACACGCCGGAGGAGTTCGTCGCGGCGTTGGAACGTCCGCGCCGGCTGGTCATCATGGTGAAGGCGGGCGATCCGACGGACGCCGTGATCCAGGAGTTCGCCCCGCTCCTGGAACAGGGCGACGTCATCATCGACGGCGGCAACGCACACTTCGAGGACACCCGTCGCCGCGAGAAGGAACTGCGCGAGCGCGGGCTTCACTTCGTGGGCGTCGGCATCTCGGGCGGCGAGGAGGGCGCGCTGAACGGGCCGAGCATCATGCCGGGCGGCTCGACCCAGTCGTACGAATCGCTGGGGCCGCTGCTGGAGAAGATCGCTGCCAAGGCGAAGGACGGCACCCCGTGCACCACCCACATCGGTCCCGACGGTGCCGGGCACTTCGTGAAGATGGTCCACAACGGCATCGAGTACGCGGACATGCAGCTGATCGCGGAGGCGTACGACCTGCTGCGTACCGTGGCGGGCTACTCCCCCGCGAAGATCGCCGAGACCTTCCGCAGCTGGAACACCGGCCGTCTCGACTCGTATCTGATCGAGATCACGGCGGAGGTCCTCGCCCATACCGACGCGGCCACCTCAAAGCCCTTCGTCGACATCGTGCAGGACCGGGCGGAGCAGAAGGGCACGGGCCGCTGGACGGTGCAGATCGCGCTGGATCTGGGGGTGCCCGTCTCCGGTATCGCGGAGGCCGTCTTCGCCCGCTCGCTGTCCGGCCACGCGGATCTGCGCCAGGCGGCGAAGGGTCTGGCGGGCCCGTCGGCCACGGCGCTCGGCAAGACGGAGGCCGCTGCCTTCGCCGACCAGGTGGAGCAGGCGCTGTACGCGTCCAAGATCGTCTCGTACACGCAGGGGTTCCACCAGATCCGGGCGGGCAGCGAGGCGTACGACTGGAACATCGACCTCGGCGCGGTGGCGGCGATCTGGCGGGCCGGGTGCATCATCCGGGCCGCGTTCCTGGACCGGATCCGGGCGGCCTACGACACCCGCCCCGACCTGCTGAGCCTGCTCTCGGACGAGCAGTTCGCCGAGGAGATCGGTGCGGCGCAGGACGACTGGCGCACGGTCGTCGCCGAGGCGGTGCGGCAGGGGGTGCCGACGCCCGGGTTCGCGGCCGCGCTCTCGTACTACGACGGGCTGCGCGCGGACCGGCTGCCCGCGGCGCTCACCCAGGGGCAGCGCGACTTCTTCGGCGCGCACACCTATCGGCGGACCGACCGCGAGGGCTCCTTCCACACACTCTGGGGCGGCGACCGCTCCGAGGTCGAAGCAGGCTGACGCGAGGGGCGCCGGTGCGCGCTCCACGACCTCGGCTCGCGGACGGCCTTCGAGATGGCCTCGCCCAGGTCCGGGTTGGCCGGCCCCCGTGCCCCGGCTGCACCGCCGTCCACCCCGAGGGTGCAGGCGCCCCTCGTCAGGCCGACTCCTTCAGCAGTTCCGCCGCGAGCGGAGCCGAGGAGGACGGGTTCCGGCCGGTGACCGGGTTGCGGTCGAGGACCACGTGCGGGGCCCATGGCTCGCCCTCCTGAAAATCTGTGCCGATCTCCACAGACGGTCCTGGAGCAGCCACTTCGCCTTGTCGGCGAAACGGGCCCGGCGCTCCTCGGCGTTGGTGGAGCCGGGCGGGCGGCACCCCTGACCCTCCTGCAGGCCCCGGACGACCCGTCGATCAACACGGCCTGTCTCGTACGCCGACCGGGCTCCGCTCCCCATCCCCATGTCGATCTGGTCCACGATCACCTCCTGCACGCCGGTCGCACCTGACAGCCGCCTGTGTGACGGCCAGAAGCGCGGCGGAGGCCAGGGGGATCTCAGGTCTCCGCGCACGGTCGCCCGGTCAGGTGACCCGGGGTGCGGCGTCGTCGTAGGTATGCGTAAGTAGCAGCGGGCCCACTTGTCCCCCGCACCCGCGAGCCCGTTGCCGTTCCGTACCGCTGCCGACCCATGGAGCCCCACGTATGCCCGACGCCACGCCGGAACCTGTCGCGGCACAGCCCGTCGTCGCGCCGCTGACCAGCGCCGCCCTGATCCTGGTCGCCACGATCGAGCCCGGGGGCGAGCCCGTCGTACGCGAGGTGCTGCCCGATCTCGCGGCGATCGCCCGCTCCATCGGATTCCGGTTCCCGGGCACCGGCCTGGTCTCCGTGACCGGCTTCGGTTCCAACGCCTGGGACCGGCTGTTCGCGGGGCCGCGCCCTGCGGGGCTCCACCCGTTCCAGGAACTGCACGGTGCCCGACACCATGCCCCCGCCACTCCGGGGGACCTGCTGCTCCACATCCGGGCCGAGCGGATGGACGTGTGTTACGAGTGGGCGGCCCAGTTCCTCGACCGGCTCGGCGGCGCGGTGAAGGTCGTCGACGAGACACAGGGGTTCCGCTACTTCGACCACCGGGATCTGCTCGGCTTCGTGGACGGCACCGAGAACCCGGTGGGGGCGGGTGCACGGTCGGCGGCCCTGGTCGGCGCCGAGGATCCGGAGTTCGCGGGTGGCAGTTATGTCATCGTGCAGAAGTATCTGCATGACCTCGCGTCCTGGAACACGCTGAGCACCGAGGCGCAGGAGCGGGTCATCGGCCGTACGAAGTTCGCCGACATCGAGCTCCCCGATGACGTCAAGCCCGCCGACTCGCATGTCGCCCTCAATACGATCACCGACCCGGACGGCACGGAACGCGAGATTCTGCGGGCCAACATGCCGTTCGGCAGCTTCGAACAGGGCGAGTTCGGCACGTACTTCATCGGATACGCCGCCGACCCGGGCGTGACCGAGCAGATGCTCCGCAATATGTTCCTCGGCAATCCGACCGGCACGTACGACCGCATCCTCGACTTCTCGACGGCGGTCACCGGCACGCTCTTCTACGTCCCCAGCGCCGACTTCTTCGACGCCCCGCCGCCGTCGCCCGCGATGACCGCGACCGAGGCCCTGCCGGAGCCGGCGTCCGCGCCGGCAGTGGCGCACGCCCCGGCCCCGGTCCGTTCGGACGACGGTTCGCTGCACATCGGCAGCCTGCAAGAAAGCGCCCAGTGATGAACAACCTCCACCGCGAACTCGCCCCTGTCACGGAAGCCGCCTGGGACCAGATCGAAGAAGAGGCCCGGCGCACCTTCAGCCGCCATGTGGCGGGCCGCCGTGTCGTCGATGTGACCGGCCCGGACGGCCCCGAGCTGGCGGCCATCGGCGACGGTCATCTGCGCGACATCGATCCCCCCACGCCGGACGTGATCGCCCGGGCCCGCACCTCGGTGCCCGTCATCGACTGGCGGGTGCCGTTCACGGTGACCCGGTCGGCCGTGGACGACGTCGAGCGCGGTTCCGACGACAGCGACTGGCAGCCCGTCAAGGAAGCGGCCCGCACCTGTGCGTTCGCCGAGGACATGGCGATCATCGACGGGTACGCGTCGGCCGGCATCACCGGACTTCGGGACGGCTCCTCGCACTCCCCGCTGCCGCTGCCGGCCGACGCCCGCGACTACCCGGCCACCGTCAGCCAGGCACTGACCCGACTGCGGCTGGCCGGTGTCGACGGGCCGTACCGGCTGCTGCTCGGTGCCGACGCCTTCACCGAGGCGACCGAGACCTCCGACCACGGATATCCGGTGGCCACCCATCTGGCCCGGCTGCTCGACGACCAGATCCTCTGGGCGCCCGCCGTCGCGGGTGGTGTACTTCTGTCCACCCGTGGCGGCGACTTCGAACTGTGCCTGGGCCAGGATCTGTCGATCGGCTATCAGGACCACGACGCGACCAGCATCCGGCTCTACTTCCACCAGGCGTTCACGTTCCGGATGCTGACGCCCGAGGCCGTCGTCCCGATCATCGCCTGAGGAACCGCTACCGGTGTCCGGTCGGCCTGACGCTCCAGGTGAGGGTGTCGGTGGCCAGGGCACGGACGGCGGGGTCGCGGATGGCGTCCGTACGGTCCACGGCCTCGGCGGTCACCTTGTGGCTGCGACCGTCCGCGTGGACTCCGAGCGAGGCCGGGGTGACAGAAGTACGTCCCCGGGCTGCGGCTTTCTCGACGCCGTCGACGTACCAGCGCAGATCGGTCCTGGCGAGACCGGTGGTGGCACCGGGCCGCCCGTGCGTGTGGGGCTCGGCGCCGACGGTGGTGAGGTCCGCCAAAGTCACCGCGATACGGCGGCCGGGTCCGACGGTGTCGTCCGTGTCGACGGTGCTGCTCAGTGCGTTGCCCCCACGGTAGAACCCGGCGATCATCGCCTCGCGTCCCGGCAGGTTGAACTCGGTGTTGCTCAGCTCGCGCATGATCGATGAGGCGGTCGGGCGGTAGATGCCGAACGGGTAGTAGGCGCTGCCCTCGTACGTGCCGACGGTGCCGCCCGCCGGGTCGCTCTGCCCCAGCCAGCGGTACCACTTGGCCTGTTTCTCGGTGAGTTGCGCGGGCGTGTAGGTGGTGGAGTTGATTCCGCCCGGCTCGCCTCCGGTCCAGGTGCCGTACGCCTCGTAGGTGTACTCGTCGTCGAGCAGGCCCACCGAGTGCCCGATCTCATGGGCGGCGATCAGGCTGGACGAGGCGTGGTCGGAGGAGAGCGTGGAGACTCCGTTGAAGGGGTAGCCCTCGGCCTGGAGTCCGGAGTAGCCCGCGCCGCCGTACTTGGTGGAGTTGGCGATGACGACCACGAGGTCCGCGGCCGGGGCCTTGGCGGCGTAGGCGGCCACCTTGTCGATGTCGGTGCAGATCAGCCGCTCGGTGTCCGAGCACCAGAAGTAGCTGCCGAGTGCGGTGTCCTTGACGGTGTCCGCTCCGGGGTCTCCGCTGACGCCGGACTCGTTGGAGACGGCATCGACGGTCCAGACATTGAACAGACCCTGGTAGCTCTTGTACGGCTCCAGGGCCGTGATGTCGGCCCACTTGGCGGTGGCGTCCGCGTGGAAGTCGTCCTGCTGACCGGCCGTGTAGCCGTCGCCGATGATCACGACGTCCAGGCGGTCGTCGGTGGGACCGGTCACGGCCTGCTTGCCCACCGTGCCGTCGAGTGCGGCCTCGGCGGCGCTCAGCGGGGCGGCGGCGCCCTTGCGCCTCTGCGTGGGGGAAGCGGCGGGGACCTCCACGGTCCGGCCCGGGCCGCCGGGGTCGGGGAAGTACTCGGCCTCGACGCGCCGACCGCCATCGGTGCCCGTGGGGGTGGCTGACGCGGGGGCGGTGGCGGCGGCCGCCGCCAGGAGGCCGACGAGAGCAAGTCCCGTCATCGATACTGCTGCTCGGCGCGTGTGGGCGCGTATGCGCATGGACAACTCCTGCGGTTTCTGGGGCGCTTCCGGGGCACGACCAGCACGTAACTCGCTGGTTAAGTGGAATTAATATGCCGCTTAACCTAGAAGGATGCGGGGCCCTGAACAAGTCCCGGGGGCCGGGTGGTTGAGGCTCGTAACCGGGCATTTACGATGCATGGGCCGCATTTCGAGGCCTTGCGAGGCAGAAGGGGCGGCGCGATGAACGAGAAGCGCACAACAGGACGCGGTGCCGGAGCGGGCTCCGACCACGGACCGGACGACGCGCACGGCCCGGGCTACGACGATCCCGGAGCCGTCGGTCGGCGCGTACAACGGCTGCGCGCCGAACGCGGACTGACCCAGCGGCAGCTCGCCGAGCCCTCCTACACCCCCGCCTACATCTCCACCCTGGAGGCGGGCCGGGTACGCCCGTCGGAAGCGGCCGTGCGCCACCTCGCGGACCGGCTCGGCGTGACGTACGAGGAACTGGCGACCGGACGCCCCGCCCATCTCGCCACCGAGCTGCGGCTGAAGCTCGTCGAAGCCCAACGGACACTGGCCACCGGTGCCGCCGAGGACGCCGCCACCACCTACACCCGACTGCTCGCCGAGGCCGATGAGCACGGACTCGACAGCGAACGCGCCGCAGCCCTGCTCGGGCTCGGCCAGTGCGCACTGGAGACGGGCGATCTGCCTGTGGCACGCGGCCACTTCGAGGCCGCGGAGAGGCTGCTCGCCGACGCGCCGCTCCCCCGGCGCGCCCCGGCCGTCCGCGGCCGGGCGGTCGCCCATCTACTGGCGGGTGAACTCCGTTACGCCTGCTACCTGCTGGAAAGCGCCATCGACGAGCTGAACGCCTCCGGCCTGCAGGACCCCGGCGCACTCCTGCTGCTGTACACGGCCGCGATCGCGCCGTACATGGACATGGGCGCCCATGCTCGCGCCGCCCAGGCGGGTGAGCTGGCACTGGCTCTCGCACCGCAGGTGTCCGATCCGGAGCTGGTCGCCGGACTGCACCGGAGCGTCGCGCGCACGCTCATCGCTGCGGGCCGCACCACGGAGGCGGACGCCTCCCTCGCCAAGGCGGCCGAGATCTACCAACAGCTCCAGATCCGTACGGAGTTGGCGCACTGCCACTGGATGCGTGGCTACGTCCACGCACAGGACGGCGACCTGTCCGGCGCCGAGACCGAGCTGCGCGCCGCCCGCGACATGCTGGCGTCGAAACGGGCCGCCCTGTACACGGCGCAGGTCGAGGTGGAGCTGGCGGATGTACTGCGTCGGCGCGGCAAGGCGTCCCAGGCCCAGGAGTTGCTGCATCGGCTCCTGGGTGAACTGCACCCCGACCGGGGATCGGTCCACGCCGGCGGCGCGCACCGGCTTCTCGGTCTCATTCACGAGGAACAGGGCAACCTCGATTCCGCCGAGGAGCACTACGTCACCGCGCTGGCCCTGCTGGAGCGGGCGGGCGCCGCAGGTGATCTCGCGGACATCTGCCGGCTCCTGGGCGATCTGCTACGGCGCCTGGGCCGGACCGAGGCGGCGATGGACGCGTACCGGACCGGGCTCGGGCACCGGGCCTCTCCCGGCAGCACCACATTGGGACCGGCGCCGGTGCGGCCGCCCACCGCCTGAGTTCCGTCCGGTCGAGTCGGACCGCCTGCCCGCCACACCCCTGGGCGGCCCGCCTCCCGGTGGTGCTCGTGGGTGAAGTCGACACCCAGGGCTCGCGCACGGGTGGCGATCAGGGCCAGGGTGCGGATGCGCTGCGGGTGCCGGGCCGCATACAGAAGGGCGAGATCGCCGCCGCCGAGTGCGCGAGCACATCGACGCGGCCGAGACCGAGATGATCACGGAGTGCCTCGACGTCGGCGACCTGTCGATCGCAGCGATACGTGGCCGGGTCGGCGGGAACGGAGGAGTCACCGGTGCCCCGCAGATCGAGCGTGATCAGCCGGCGCCGCTTCGACGGTCCACCGAGATCGCCGAGATAGGCACTGGCACGCATGGGCCCACCGGGAAGGCAGAGCAGCGACTCACCTTCACCCACGACGCGGTAGGCGAGTTCGGTGCCGTCAGGGGCGGTGACGAAAGGCATGGCGCAATCCTCGTCGCCACGCGGCCGCCACGGCGAGCTCGATTCCCACGCGATCGTCGTTCCCCCGTGCGCAATTCAGCAGCGATGCAGATAATCGCCATGTACATAATAGCCATGTACCCTATCTGTTCATGAGCAACGCACCCCAGGGACCGACCCCCGGCTTCCTGGTCTGGCGCCTGTCGATGAAGTGGCGGGTGGCCGTGGACCGGGCGATCGGGCCGCTCGGCCTGACACATGCGCAGTACTCACTCCTCGGATCCCTGCTGGGGATGCAGCAGTCGGGGCTGCGGCCCAGCCAGCGCCGACTCGCGGACCACACCGGGCTCGAACCCCTCTACGTGTCGAAGCTGGCCCGCACCTTGGAGACCGCCGGCCTCATCGAGCGCACCACCGATCCCGGCGACACCCGGGCCGTCCAGCTCTCGTTGACCGATGAGGGGCGCGCGGTCACGCTCCGCGCGGTCGATGTCGTACGAGAGCTCCTCGATCGGCAACTGGCCCCGCTGGGCGGCCTGGACGGTGCGGACACCGAGGCATTCACCCGCACGTTGACTGCACTTCTCGACGTACCGATTCCCGCAGTTCCGAGTTCATCGACCAAATCGGCCAAGGAGTAGCCATGCCTGTCACACCACCCGTCAACGGCCAGATCATCGGCCAGGCCCACTACGCCACCCGGGCCGTTCTCGAACGGCTGCTGGCGACCACCGGAACCACGTTCCATCAGTCGGTGGCACTGAACGCCGTCGCGGACAGCGGCGAGGCGATCGAACGCGGCCGGCTCGTCGACGGCATGACCGGCACACTGAAGATCGACGCAGAGGTCGCCGAAGCCACGGTGGCCGAGCTGTCCGCCGCGGGGCTGCTGGAGGAGGTCCCGGGCAGCACAGTCCGCGTCGCCCTCACGCCCGCAGGCCGTGACCGCCGGCAGGCGAACAGCGCCGGCATCGCGAACATCACGGCCCGGCTGTACGCGGGTCTGCCGGCCGAGGACCTGGCAGCGACAGGCCGCGTACTCACCGAGGTCACCGCGCGGGCGAACGCCGTCCTGGCCGGGGCCTGAGGCGTACCGCCCGGGGGAACAGAGCCCGCGAAGCGCACCGGGCAGCGGTCATCCGGCCGACCGGGGTGACGGCTCCGGCGCCGGCACCGGCTCGGGTGTGGGCGGCTGCGGAATCGGATCCGGTGACGGGCCGGGCGGGACGGGGCCCGGCGGCGGGGGCGGCGGCTCCGGCAGCGGCGCCGGAGGCCCCGGCATCGGTCCCGGGGTGGGCGCCGGTGGCACGGGGTCAGGGTACGGATTGGTCATCGGAGGCCTCCGGGCGGTTCGGGGTGGATCTCCTTCCACCGTCCCCCGGCGCGGCTGCCCTCGCCTGGTGAGTCCATGCGTACAGGTTCCGAATGATCCGCGCGGGTCCGGGACCCGAACGGCAGGTCAGCACGCGGCGGCGGCCGCGGTGGCGAGGCCCTGCAGGGGACTGGAGAGCACCGGGATCCGGGTGGCCGTACGGGTGACCGCATCGGCCATGGACGTCTGCGCCGGCACGGTCGCATCGGCGTCCGCCATCGCATCGGCCGTGGCCGCGACCAGGTCCGGACAGCCGTCACGGTCACCGGCTTCGAAGCACGCCGCCCAGACGCCGTCGACCATCACGGTTCGAACCCCTACGGGCCGGTCCCCCCGTCCCTTCGGCGAGCAGCGCGAGTCCCAGGGGCGCGGAGTCGGTCGCGAGGACCACCACGCGTTCCCGTTCCGCGGCAGCGGCCGCCATCGGGCGGTCGACACGCAGCACGGGAACACCGAGCGTCGCCGCGGCCGACTCCGCGACCCCGCCGATCGTCGAGCAGGTACAGAGCACTGCGGAGGCATCCTCGGCGACGGCGCCCGCGAGCAGCGCCCGGATCTCGCCCGACACCACCTCCGGGCTCCCGACCCCCTTGCCCGGGTGAGCAGGTCCTCGTACACGAGATGGCGCAGGGCGAGCCCGGGATGGTCCGTGTCCCGGAGCGCGTCGAAGACCGGGACATGGACCGGGGAGGTGTGCAGCAGGGCGAGTGTCATCCGCCAAGCGGTACACCCCCGGCCGATGGGATCACTACAGCTCGGGGTGCGACTCGAGCTGGACCTTCGCCTGCTCCACCAGTTCTGCCGGGGCTTCGGGAGCCCGGTCGGGGTGGCGCTGCGCCCACTTCGCGGCGTACGGGCAGAGCGCGACGACGGGGACGCCCTCACGGCCCGCCATGGCGTAGAACTCCTGGACGAGGGCGCCGGCGATGCCCTTGCCCTCGTGGCCGGGTTCGACGACGGTGTGCACGGCCACGAGCGCCGCGGGGTCGCCGTCCATCACGAAGTATGCGATGACTCCAACGGCCGTGCCGTTCTCGTACGCGAGCAGGTTGCCGCTCGCGCGGTCGTCGCGGATGTCGAGTTCGATCCGGTCGGTCTGTTCTGCCATGACGGGTACTCCCTCGGTGGTCGAGCCGGATCAGCGCGCCGCGGGGACGGCGTGCGGGCTCCGTTCGGTAGCGGTGCCGGGTATGGGCTCGGAGGCATCGGCGCCGAGCGCGACGATACGGTTGCCGGCGTCGACATGCACGATGCGCGGGGTCAGTCCACGGGCCTCGGCGTCGCCGACCTGGGCGTAGCTGATCAGGATGACCAGGTCACCGGGGTGGACGAGATGGGCGGCGGCGCCGTTGATACCGATGACACCGGAGCCGCGTTCGCCCTCGATGACGTACGTCTCCAGGCGGGCGCCGTTGTCGATGTCGACGATGTGCACCAGCTCGCCGGGCAGCAGATCCGCGGCTTCCATCAGCTCGGCATCGACGGTGACGGAGCCGACGTAGTGCAGGTCGGCCTGAGTCACGGTGGCCCGGTGGATCTTGGACTTGAGCATGGTGCGCAGCATTCTGTGCTCCTACAGGTCGGCTCCCTGCCTGCTTGCTGCAGGTCAAAGGCGTTTTTCACTGTACAACGGCACGCCTTGCGCAGAGGAGGTCGATCATTTTCGCGGTACTGAAGCTGACCAAATGACTGACTTGTCTGACGGCATGCCAGTTCAGATTGACGGGGTCATTGATCCGTTCTCACGGATCCGCTCCCACGGCATCGCAGGCGTGGGTCCTGATCGAGCAGCGCGGTGACGGACTCCGAACGGGCCGCTACGCGGCAGCCGCCCCGACGAGGACCGCTGCCTTGCGCCTCCGGCCCAAGCGCCAACTACCCGGCCTTGGGAAACTTCACCACAGCGCCATGCCCGCTCAGCGCCGCACATGACCGGCGGGCCGTCCAGGAGCCGCCATGACGCTGACGCTGCGACGCGGTTCAAGCCATGAGCAGGCGGAGGCCGAGATCTACCGCGTCGAGGTCGGCGAGGTCGCTGTTGCGCTCGGCCCACCGGCCGGAGTCGAGGTCGTCGCTGAGGCTTCGCACCGCCCGCTGCTCGGCCTGCGGCCCGACCCTCGTCCACACCGACATCGCACGGCGCACGTGATCCTCCAGATACGCCCCCGGTCGGCGCCAGTACGCCTCGAACAGGCCGTCAGCGCAGTCCCACGGGATGGGCACCGGCTCAGCGCGGGCGCCGATCGCGTCGGCCATCCCGGCAAGCGAGGGAAATTCCGCGAGAACGGCGGCGAACTCGGGCAGGTAGTCGCGGGTAAGCCAGAACCGGTCCTGCCATCCGGGCTCGTCGGTGTCGAACGTGAGCACGACCACGCGGCGGGCCACGCGGCGCATCTCGCGCAACCCCGCTATCGGGTCCCCCCAGTGGTGAACGGTGGAGACGGCCATCGCGACGTCGAAGGACTGGTCCTCGAACGGCAGGCTCTCCGCGGCGGCGGCCACGCACGGCGCCGAGCCGGCAGGCCGCTGCCCCCGCATGACCGCCGATGGCTCCACCGCGGTCACGTTGCGATCAGCAGGCTCGTAGGAGCCGGTGCCGGCCCCGACGTTCAGCACCGTCTGCGCGTCCCCGAGCGCGTCCCAGATCTGCGCGGCGATCCGCGGCTCAGTACGCCGTGTCGCGGTGTAAGCGCCGCCGATCGCGTCGTACAGCCGTGCGCCGAGCATTTCCAGTTGCTCCTCCGGCGTCACCTTGACCCCCTTCGCCCGTGCCTCGAGTTCTCTGTCGATGGCCGCCACCATGGCATCGGCGTGATTGCGCCGTTCCAGCAGCAGGCCTCGCAGTCGGCGCAGGTGCGCGACCGCGTCGGTGGACGGGTCGCCGACCAGGTCCGCGACCTCCCGCAGTCCGAAGCCCAGGCGCCGGTAGGCAAGTACCTCGCGCAGTCGCTCCACGTCGTCGGCCGAGTAGACCCGGTACCCGGCTGCAGTTCGCGCCGACGGCCGTACGAGCCCGATCTCGTCATAGTGATGCAGCGTGCGGACGCTCACGCCCGCCAACTCGGACACGCGCCCCACGGTCAGGTGCTCCTTCACGGCACCGACTATGCAGCCTGACGCCACGTGAGGGTCAAGCGCCTCGCTTCTGACAGCGAGAGCCGAACGGGGAGCAGCGAGTCCGAGGCGACTGCTGCAAGCCAGGGCGATGGTCTGGTTCAGAGAAGCCTGCGTTCGATGCCCGATGCCGCAACCCGAAGATGTTGCCGAGGCTCGCGGAGATCGAGAAGGAGCTGGTCCGGCACAGGCGGGGCCGTCTTGCCCTGAATGGTCATACGCTTCTTGCGCCGCGGGTGCCGTCCGACGATGCGGTTGATCCTCATCAGTCTGCTCACACGCCTGCGGTTGATCTTTCTCCCGCGGGAGCGGAGTTCGGCATGGACGCGCGGGGCGCCATAGGCGCCCTGGTGGTCGGCATGGATCTGTCGGATCTCCGACACTGTTCGCTCTTGCTCGACGGCTCGTTCGGCGCGGGCGTCTGCAGTGGCCCGGAGCTGGTGGTAGCCGAGCGGGAGATGCCCAGAACCGGCAGATCCGCTTCACGCCGAAGTCGGCGCGATTCTTGGAGGTGAACTCCCAGCGGCGGGGTCTCACTTCACCTCCCGAGCGAAATAGGCGGCTGCCCGGCGCAGGATCTCGCGCTCCAGTTGCCACTTCTTCTCCGCCTTCAGCAGCCGGGCGTTATCCGCCCGCAACCGGAGCATCCGTTGCCGGTGCTCAGAAGTCCCTTGTGAAACCCGTTGTCAGGAGTGCCCGTTGTATGACGCGAGCCACCCTGCGGCGTGGCGGTCGCCGCGAGTGAAGACGGCGCTTCCTCGTCGGCCTCTTGAAGAGTCATCGAGATTGCCCGGCGGGTAGTCGACTATGGCGGGGGTGCCGTCGGAGACGTACCGGCTCGTCGTCGCGCCGTCCCAGAGGCAGATCACCGCGCCGTGCGGGGCTTCCACACGCAATGAGCCGGAGTGCCGGGTGAGGGCGGTTCCGGTGGCCCGCTGCTTGAGCAGCGCCTGGTATCGCGCCGGTGTGATCGCACTGTCGCGCGGCGGGGTGGTCCCCGTCCAGTCGGGGGCACCGATACCGCGATCGCGCGCCGCGCGCCACATGCGCGGCACGAGACGCGGTGCCAGCCGCGGTGTGGCCATCCGGCCGCACATCCACAGCAGCCTGCCGGCGCCCCGATCGGGGCCGAGGGCGCGCCAGCGAATGCGTTCGGCGAGGTCGGCGGCCACGACGGCCGCCCAGGGGTGAACGGTGCCCAGCTCTCCCTGGGCACCCAGCCAGGCCAGATAGCGCTGGGCCTCGTCGAGGACGGCCGTCAGGCTCTCGGCCGGGATGCCGAGCACGTACCCGGCGCGCGCGGCGAACGCCTGGGGGCTGATGGCGACCAGCAGCAGCACCGCGTGGGCCAGGTCTCCCGGCAGCAGTCCCTCGTCCTTGTCCGGTGGTTCCTGATCGATCTCCAGCTGCTCCGTCCGGCCCTGTTGGTGCAGCACCCTGCGCAGGGTGGCCCGGGCGCGGTCGCTGAACGCGGCCTCCGCCAGTTCCGGCAGCCGGGTGGCCAGCAGCCTCGTCAGTTCCTGTTCGGCGTGGTCGGGGTCCTCCGGTACGGGCAGGTTGCGCACCGCTTCGGACAGCTCGTGCGCCAGGACGGCGTCCACCATGAAGCGGCTGGTCAGCGTACCCAGTTCGGTCGGTTCCAGGAAAGTGTCGCCCCCGGGTCCGGCATGCCGGCGCAGGTAGCCGGCCTCCTCCAGATAGTCCACGGCGTCATGGAGCGGCTCGACACTGTCGTGCCCCTGATGGAAGGCGAATGTGTCGGTCCACCAGTCCTCGGCGCCCTCCAGCGAGGTCACGCGTCCCTGCACCAGTTCGGCCAGCAGGTGGTCGGGCAGCCGGTCACCGATACGCGAACGCACGGTGTAGCCGACGGTCAGCCGAGCCTGCCACACGGGGCGCTCCGTCTCGTCCGCCAGCAGATAGGCCCAGCCCTCCCGCTCCCCCGCGCCGACCCGTCCGGCGCGGCCGAACATCTGCTGCACCATGGACACCTCGATCCGGTTCTGGCCAAGGCGGCCGTCGCGCACGACAACGGCGCGGGCGGGGAGGTTCACCCCGGCTGCCACGGTGGAGGTCGCGACCAGGACGTCGGTCTCACGGGCCCGGAACGCCTTCTCGGCCTCGCGCTTGTACGGCCAGTCGCGGTAGTGCAGTCCGACGCCGACGCTGCCGCACAGCCGCTCAACGAGTTCTGTGTCGTCCGCGTCGACGCCGCGTGTCGGGGCCCCGCGGTCCGCGGCGATGGCAAGTGCCGTCGCACGCACTCCGCGCTTGCTGCTGCAGAAGACGAGCACGCTGCCATCCTCGTCGGTCACGGTTCGGACCAGCCGCACGGCGGCGGAGGTCCGAGCAGCGGTGGACCGCGTGGAGCGTGCGGCGGGCAGCAGGGGGATCTGCCAAGTCAGCCGGGTCGGCCGCCATGACGTACGGATCAGCCGGGCCCCCAGCCAGTCGGCGACCTCGCCGGCGTTGGCCACGGTCGCCGACAGTCCGACGATGCGGGTCTGGGCACTGTCCTCGCGTACCCGCGTGAGCACCGCTTCGAGCACGGCGCCCCGCACCGGATCACCGAGCAGGTGGATCTCGTCGACGACCAGACAGCCGACCTCGGCAAGGACGCCGCCCAGCGACCCGTTTCGGCAGATCGCCTCGAACTTCTCGGTGGTGGCGACCCAGATGTCGGCCTCCCGGACGAGTTCGGTGTCGGTGGCGTACTCGCCCGTGAGCCGGACGACCCCGATGCCGTGCCGCCGCCAGTTCTCCAGTTCGCGGTCGAGTTCGTCGGTGAGCGACCGCTGGGGGACGAGCCAGGCCGCCTTGCGGCCCTGCGCATGGGCCCGCAGCGCGGCCACCATGCCGATGGGTGTCTTGCCCGCGCCGGTCGGGGCGACGACCATCACATGGCCGTCGCCCTCCAGCAGGGCGGGAACGGCGTCGGCCTGGGCCGGGTTGAAGGTGGGGTGCGGCAACAGCCGGGTCCAGTCCTCGGGGACCAGATCGGTGACCGGTACGTACGAGGCCTCGTCGGCGTCCGGCAGGTCTGCCAGGGCGTCCCACTGGGCCTCGAACGCGTCCCGGGCGGCGTGCGCCCCGGGTCCCGCGACGGGCGTGGGCGGCATGGGGGAACCCAGGCCCGCAAATGCGCGGGCGGGGTGGGCCACCAGATCCGTGGGACTGCCGAACTCGCCTACCGTGCCGACCTGTTCGTCCTCCACCCAGTGCCGGACGCTGCGGAACGCGATGCCCCGCTCGGCCAGGTGGGCGCGCAGGTCGTCGAAGGCGGGGCCCTCGGGAAGGATGATTCGGATGTCATCGGCCGCCGTCACCGCCCCCTCGGGCGGCCGCCAGGCAGGGTCGGTGACCTTGCGCCAGAACAGATGGCGCTTCTCCGGCTCGGTCGGCATCGGCAGATCCGTCGGCCAGGCAGGGGCGGGAGAAGCCGCGACAACGGTGATGGTGACGCCCGGCCCGGCAGGGCAAGGGCCGAGGAACCGTTCGATCTCTCGTGCCCCTTCGGACAGCCATGCCGAGTTCGTCCGTGCTGTCGCCCTGACACGCGTCCCCGTCGGCCGCACCGCGCCCGTCCGGCGAGACGCCCGCGCCGGGGGCACGGCACCGGACTCGTTCGCCCCGCCGGGCTCCACCGCGTCCGACTTCGCCGTACCGGGCCGCGCGCACAGCTTTTCGTAGGTCTTTACGCCCAGGTCAGCGAGGGTGTACGCCCCCGGGCAGACCGGGCAGACGACGGCCACGTAGCGGTAGACCTTCCCCGCCGACTCGTACGGTCTGCGCAGCGAGTGCATCCGGCCGTCGCACTCGGGGCAGGGGCGTGCCACCTCCTCCTCGTAGGTCCAACCGGGTTCGGTGAAACGGGCGATGAGACCGTCGGTGGGCAGGACGACGCCCCAGCGCACCCGTACGACCTCCACGACCGTCAGACCGAGTTCGGCCATGTCCCCCACGAATCTCCCCTCGTCCACCCGGTCGGCAGCGCTGTTCAGTCGACGATGATGCCGGGATAGCAATGATCATGATTCCACTCGGGCTGAATGGCGTACCCGCAATAGCAGAGTGCCGGTCGGGCCGGCTTACCCTCCGAGCGGCGGCGCAGGGCGACGGCGAGCGGCTGCCGGGCGAGCCAGGTCTCGGCAGTCTCGCCGGCCCATCGGCCGAGCGACTCCGGGGAGGCGCCGAGCCCGTGCACCAGCCCCTCGAAGAGGACATCGGCCTGCCGGAGCAGGAACCGCAGCACGTTGCCGCTGTAGCGGGGGTCCATGTCGTCCAGGCGATGGCGGCGGTCCTGGGCGTCCTGCCAGACCTCGTCCTGGTTGAGGAGCGCCACATAGTGCTCATCCAGCGTCCAAGTCCTGTCGGTTTCACGGGCAGTTCCGCTCAGCCGCTCACGGAGGGTCTGGTATGCCTCGTACGCCTTGCGCAGTGGCCTCTCGAACGCCCCGGAGTTCTGCGACGCGAGGCGCTGGTAGACCTCCACGCTCTGCGCCGTCACGGCCAGCGCCTCCTCGGCACGGCCACTCTGCGCGAGGTAGATGCCGAGGGAGGAGAGGTCATCGGCCAGAGCGTGTTCATGGGCGGTGGGGTTGGCCGTCGCCAGCCGGCATCTGATGTCCGCCGCCTCCCGCAGGGCGGCCAGGGAATCGTCGCGACGGCGTGCGCCCCACAGCATCAGCCCAAGAATGGACAGGGCCGTCGCCAGGTCGGACTCGTCGACCGCGACGGACCGGTTGAGCTCGGACGTGGAAACTGCGGGTCCGGCAGCCACCAGGTGCCGGATGAGCGCGACCGCCCGTTCGGCAGCTGTCCGGGCGTCCGACCAGCGACGCTGCTGCCGGCACAGAACGGCCTCGTTGATCAGGGTCACGGCCAGGCCCGGCCCGTAGGTCTCGGGGTCGGTGGCCGCCAGCCGCTGGAAGATTCCCATGGCCCGTTGGGTCGCGGCGAGGGCCGCTTCGGGGTCCCGGGCCTCGGACAGGGTCACGCCGAGGTGGGAAAGCGACAGGGCGAGGCCGGGTTCGTGCGCTGTGGGGTCGGTGGCCGCCAGTCTTCGAAAGAGACCAACGGCCTCTTCGGCAGCGTGTCGGCTCGCCTCCGTGCGGTCTGCCGAATGAGCACGCTCGCTCAGCTGGGCCAGGGCCATGGCGAGCGTCGGCTCATGCGTGGCAGCGTCAACGGCGGCGAGCTTCCGCAAGAGAGCGACCGCCTTCTCGGCCGCGGCCACGGCGTCCTCCTGATGGCCCGCCCTCACCAGCCGGAACCCGAGGTTCTGGTACAGCCGGGCGTGCGCCGAGGAGTCCTGGGTGGTGGAGAGGTGGCGTTCGGCGAGGCGCTCGGTGACGGCGGCGATACCGGCATCGAGATCTGCCTGTCCGCGGTGGGGGAAGTGCGCGTCGACCGCCTCCAGGACCTCGGTGTCGAGGTCGACCGCGGCCAGTGCCGTCAGGGCCGCGCCGCCGGCGGCGACGGCCAGGGTTGGGTCCGTGCGCAGCAGGGTTTCCAGGTACCGGGCGGCGTGCGGCCAGCGGTGCGGTGCCGCCGTGGAGGCCAGGAAGGTCAGGGCACGGGCCAGATGAGCAGGCGGCGAGCCGTCCGGGTCGCGGGCGACGAGCGTGCCGATGAAATCCGGCGCCCAGGGAGCCGTGGGGTAGCCGGTCGTGTCGTGGCCGGGGAGGGCCAGGGCGAGGAAGTCCTCGGCGAGCCGGTCGGGGTAGAGGGGTTCGAGGACCACGCCGGGCTCCTCGGGCGGATAGCAAGTGGCGTGATCGGCCAGGAGCCGCGCGGGGCGCTCCATGCCGAGGCCACCGAGCAGGGTCGTGCCGTCGTGGTGCGTGGTCGCGCCGGTGAGCGCGGCGGTGAAGACCACCTGGCTCATGGCGCCGGGCGGGGTCTCGTACTCCAGGCCCTCCAGGCGGAGTTCGTGGAGCCGGGTCCAGTGCCTGCGTTCGCGGTCGAGCAGATATGCGGACAGGCCCGCCATGTCCTTCGGCGGGCTGCCGCCGCGGACGTGGGCGTCGACGGCCACCAGCGCGGCCATGTGCAGCGCCAGAACCAGGCCGAAGTCCGACCGGTCCAGATAGCCGGGTACGGCGATGGCGTTCGGGTCGGCGAGACCGTAGTGGGCGGCGAAGCAGTTGCGGGCGACGGTGAACATGGCTGGGCGGGCGTCGAGTCCACCGCGGCGCTCATCGAGCGGTCGCAGTGCGAGGGCGCCCGTCTCCGTCCCGGTGTCCTCCAGCGCGGAGCGCACGGCGGGCCAGGGGGCGATGGACCGGGCCAGCAACAGCAGTCGGGTCGGCAGGGGTCCGTCCAGCAGCTTGTTACTGAACAGCCAGGTCAGATGGGAGAGGGGCCAGCGGTCGGCGTAGTCGACGACCAGGAGGAGTCCCGCAGCGCCATCGAGCCGCAGGTCCTGGCTTCCCGGGTGCGGGTGGATCGTGCCGGCGCCGTGGGTGGCCGAGACGACCTTCCAGCCCATTGACGCGCTGTCGGCCGCAAACTGCGCAGCCAACCGGGTCTTGCCCTGGCCGCCGGCTCCGTGCAGCCAGAGGGCGGTGCGTGGACCGTCACCGTCCCGCCATGCGGCCAGCTCCGCCCGCTCCTCGGCCCGACCCGTGAAATCCACGACCTGGAAGCGGGCGTTGAGGAGCCGACTGGGCTGGGAGGCGGGTCCGGCCGTGCCCCTCTCCCCGAGTGAGAGGGCGGGGGCCGGGCCCGGAGCAGGTCGATACCGGGAGAGCAGGTAGACCGGGCCCCGGTCGGGGAAGACGTGCAGGTCGGCGCCGATGACGCCGTAGCCGAACCCGCCGTCGACGCGGACCGTCTGCCGTGGCCCGGCTCCGGGCCGACTCACTGGGCGGCTCCGGCGCCTCCCATCTGTCCAGGAGGCGCCGGGTGCACGATGACATTGCCGCCCAGAGCCGCGAAGACCTGTCCGTTGTCCTTGGCCACGTTGTTCTGCACCTGGGGCTGCCGTGTCTCGGGCAACCGCTTCTTGATCTCCTCGGTCAGCTCACGCAGTTCGTCCGCGGCGTCCGGGTACTCGCCCAGGAGCGATTCCAGCTCCAGCATCCACACGGGGAGCAGGCTCTGACGTGCCCGCTCGGCGTCGTCGGCCCTCGCGACGAGGGCCTCGTTGTTGTCGAGCTGGGCCTCGATGGCGGTCTGTTGGTCCTCTCCGCGGCGGCGGAACAGCCGTGCGACTCCGCCTCGCGCGACCGTCCATGAGTCGGTGGCCATGGCCGCGACGACCGTGGTTCCCCCGACCAGAATAAGATCCTCCAGCATTTTGTCCCTCTCCCCGTGACCCAACGACGTTGCCCTGCACGGACATTGTCCCCTCCTTTTGATCCAATTCCGCACCGGCCAGCCCCGTTTCCTCTCCTGCGCCGCCACGACGGGGCCTCGGTCTCCGCCGGAAAGCCCTTACTGAAGACCTCGCCTCCGAGCCCGAACACCGAAAGGCGCTGATGCACCGCCCGGGGGCTGCGGCCCAGGGGGTCGGAAGGGGCGGGTACAACTCGAATCGTGCAGTTGCCGGAGGAACTGACTCGCCCGACAGTCCAGTGGTGGCGATCACATGGGTGAAGCCCGCCAGCTGGAACGACGAGGCGACATGGTGGGCTTCGTCGGCAGGGTGGTAGGGGCCGGCAGCGGATCCGCAGAGGCGAGGAAGACGAGCTCGGCGTCGAGGGACAGCGTCGAGACGTCCGGCAGCGACAGTGAACCGTCCTGCAGCACGAGCTCATGGGCAGTCCTGCCGGGGAACCCGGCCTGCGTGTGGCAGGCGAAGTGGCCGCGGTCACCCTGGACGAGCCGGTCACCGTGGCCGGTACCCGCTGGACGCCGGACTGTCACTCGGCCCGGGCAGGCGGGCCGTTCATGGGAAACCGTGCTCGCGCTCGCGCGATCAGGGCGGCGGGGTCGGGGCGGGCCTGCAGCGCGTTCAGGACCAGGAGCCACCACTGGTCGAGCCGGGACCCGAGTTCCTGCTCCCTCGCCACCTCGTCGGTGAGGCTGTACAGACCGAAGAGCGCGCACACGAGTGTCGTGGCGGTACCCGACGGCTCGATCCCCTCAGCAAGTTCGCCCCTGGACCGGGCCTCGGCCAGAAGCCTCGTGACGGCCGCGGTCCAGGCGGCGAACGGTGCGGGCACGGGCGCGTCGATGCCCCGGCGCTCGGCCCACAGGCGGGCGCCGGCGCGGGCTACGACGTCCTCGCGCAGGACTCTGGCGATTTCAAAGCTCAGAGCGACGAGCTTCTCGAGCGGCGGGACGCCAGGGGCCGTGTAGTGCTGGGCCAATTGCGGCCATGCGGCGAACTGTTCACTGACGACGGCGAGGGCGAGCTTTTCCTTGCTGGAGTAGTGAAAGTAGATGGCTCCACTGGTCTTCCCCGAGCGGCCACTTATGTCGTTGATGCTGGTGCCTGCGTATCCCTGTTCGACAAAGAGCTGCGCTGCGGCTTCCAGTAGGGATCTCCGGGTCGCTCTCGCCCTGTCTTGCACGTATGTTCCACCTTCGTTCATTCATGCAATGCGTTTGACGCAGGGGGTGGTGCGCCCGCGTATTGGCGGCACTGCGCCACTGGCCACGGAGCTTTTATTATTCTTCGACCGTGCGTGCATGTGGGTGACATCGGTGAAATTTGCGACCTCACCCCGATGACTCCGCGAACCGGACCGCCCCCATGCGTCCGCTACGGCACGGTTTACTTCAACTCACCTGCTCCGCAGTGCAGTTGAGCGGTCTCTCGGCGCACCGCAGTCACCCTCCGGCCACCCCGCCCCTCGCGTCTAGCCTGCGACTGGCCTGCCGTCAAACACCCGAAGGAGTGATTGCGTACCTCTTCGGACAAAATTAACGTAGCGACCACGATGTTTTCGGGCTCGACTCATGAGACGGACGATGTCCGGAGCGGCTGGCCCCACGCAGAAGAATCAACCCCCTTCGCGCGCGGTCAAGAAAGGCCGTTCGGCATCCCAGGCTGAACAGTCGAGTGCATCTCTCCCGCAGTCCGACATCTCACGACCCGGCGACAGAACGGGGTCGGCACACTCTCCGAGAACGGCAGAGAAATGACAGCTCATCGCATCCTTGACTGGTCCCCGGCCGCTATCGTCTTCGATTGCGACGGAACCCTGATGGACACCGAACGCCACTGGCAGGACGCACGCAACAGAGTCTTCAGAGAGTTCGGCCTCAAGCCCCCGGCCGGATTCGCCGAGCGAGCCAAGGGGGTGCACTACACCGAGTGCGGCAGCCTCATGGCCGAGGTGACCGGAAAACCTGACCTCGCCGGCGATATGACCCATTCGCTTCTCCAGCACTTCACGGCGTTGGTCGCCGCAGACCCCGTCACCATGCCGGGCGCGGCAGCGCTGGTCCGTCTGGCCGCCCGTCATCTGCCACTCGCGGTTGCCAGCAACTGCCCCCTGGACATGGTGAAGTCCAGCCTGGACCGGGCCGGACTGCTGGGCCACTTCGGCCATATCGTCGTCGCGGGCGGCACGTTGCGGCCCAAGCCCCATCCGGACCTCTATGCCGCCGCGGCAGATCTCTGCGGCGTGCAGCCGCAGGACGCGCTGGCGGTGGAGGACTCCGTCACCGGTATCGACTCGGCGCGAAGCGCCGGCCTGCGCGTACTGGGGGCCGGCCCCCGCCCTGCCGGTCGGGGTGCGGACCGGGTCGACTTATGGGTGAGCACCCTGGGTGACCCGAAGCTGGTGGCCTGGGCCAACACCCGGATCGCCGTGGCAGGGCCACCCCGCGAATGAGGTGCCGGGCACCTCGTCGAGATCTGGGCGCACGCTCGCCGCCCACCGGTATCAGTCCGCACGTGCGTGGATGCACCGGTGCGAACACTGGGCGACCATTCGACCTGGCGCTCGCACCGGGACCCGGTAGCCTTGCGCCGCCGACGCACCCGCGATCCAGATGTACGCGTGCGGCTGCTGAGGTTCCGTCACGCCGATGACCTCACCGCCGCCATGCACGCCGGACGGCCGCCGCGCCGGACAAGAGGGAGTTGTCCCGAGGCGGCGTGCGGACCCTCCGTCCGGCCCCGCAGGCACGAGCAGGCCTCACGGCAGTGACTTCGGCTCGGGCGAACGGATCCAAGCCATCCGTTTCGCTCGACCTGAGAGTGCATGAGCCGTAGGCGCCGACGTCGAACGCGTCCGGCGTCGGCGCGGTTGCCGCCGTGGCAGCATGCCCCGAAGACACACACGACGACAGCGCAGGCGAAGTGTGGTGGCAATGACCTCGGACAGCGCCGTACCTCGCGGCAAGCAGTACTCGGAACCTGGCCGACGCCTCTCGAGCCCATGCCACGGCTGGCTCGGGCCATTGGTCTCGGCCCGGCGACCTGTGGGTCAAACGTGACGACCTCACCGGCCTGGGCGGCGGCGGAAACAGTGATCGCAACGGGCACGCCCGCGAGCGGCAGTCCGGTCCTTCCGGTCGGCGAGAGCATCTGCGGCAGCCAGCGGCTCTTCGTCCAGGACAACGTCCCGGTCGCTGGACAGGCCACCCGCAACGGAAGGTACGCAAACTCGAGTGGACCTGCGGTGCAGCGCTCGCCGCCGCCGCCACGGCCCTCGTGACCTCCGGTGCACCACAAAGCAATCACGCGCGCCTGACCGCCGCTGCCGGCGCCCGGCTGGGACTCGACGTCGTCCTCGTGCCGGCCGGCGCGCCCGGATCCTCGGCATCCGGCAACCTCGCACTCGACGGTCCCTTCGGTGCCACGGTCGTGTGGGCAGGTGATGTCGACGGCAAGGCGCTCGGCTCCACTGCCGAGCACGTGGCAGAGCAACTGCGGCGGCACGGCGCCGTCCCCGCGTTGATCCCCTTCGGTGGTTCCAGCGTGGTCGGCGCGTGCGATTACGCCGAGTGCGGGCGTGAACTCCTCGTCCAGGCACCCGACCTGGCAACTGTCGTCGTCGCGGTCGGCTCCGGTGGAACCATGGCCGGCCTCCTGTGCTCCACCGGCTGAGCTCCGTCCGCACACGAAGGAGGGCGAGCGCCCGGCGGGCCGGGCAGAAGCCCGCACGGCCGGTACCGACTGCGGACTCCCCGCGGGGGTGGGCGCCCGCTCGGGATCCGGGTCCGAACTGAGCAGGCTCTCTCCACCGCCCCTCCGGCGCAGGCCGCGGCCCGGTATTCACACGGCTCGGCCGAGTGCTGCCGGCTGGACACCTGCAGCCGACTCGGGCCACCGGCTCCGCCCCGGTCTCACTATTCAGCCAAATTTGACATTAGCTCGCCTTATGAAAGATAAAGAAGGTCCTTTGGGTTGAAGTTCACGCAGCGTGACATTCGAGGCGTGGCAGCGACGAACGTCTACATGAATGAGTAATGCCGTGTCCCACGCCGCCGTAGCCCCCGACCAGCCGACCGACCCCGCCGGGGACTGGGAGGCGTGGCGCGCCGAGCGGCGGCGCTCTGTCACCTCGGCCGCCGGGAATCTCGCCCTCGTCGAGACCCGCTGGGCCCCGACCGGTGAGCGCCCCGACCTCGATGCGGCCCGTTCCGGACAGCCGGATTCTGTGACTGTCACCACAGTGGAGCGCACCGACTTCGTCACCGGCGAGCCCGAGTACGGTCTCCGCTTCTGGGACGCGCAGTCCCCCGCGATCCAGAACTTCGATCGCACCGATGTCTTCCCGTACGACCCGGCCTGGGTGCTGGAGGCGTCGTACACCCCGGTGCCGGGCGCCAGGCGCGTCGGGTTCGAGCACATCCGGGACAACGGCGGCACCCGTGACCTCGTCGTGCCGGGCGACATCGAGCTCACCCTGGACGGCCGGGAGTACACACTGAGCGCCTTCGACGACGACGGCACCCTGCTGCTCGTCTTCGGCGACCCCACCAACGGCGACGTCACCTACGGTGCCGGACGCTTCCTCTTCGTCACCCACACCGGCGAGGGCCGCGTCCTGCTCGACTTCAACCGTGCCTTCGTGCCGCCCTGCGGATTCTCCGACCAGTACAACTGTCCGATGCCGCCGCGGCAGAACCGTTTCCACCTGCCCGTGGAGGCCGGAGAGAAGCGACCCGTCTTCCGCGACGGCTTCCCCGCGCAGCACTGATCAACCCCGCACTCCCCCGCCTCGCAGCACGAAAGCGCGTACTCCTCATGAGCATCAAGAAGACTTCCCTGTACGGCGGAGCCACCGCCGCCGCCCTCGCCCTGACCCTCACAGCCTGCGGCGGGGGCTCCAACGCGGGCGGCGCCGCCGGAGGGGGGCACGACAAGAACGCCACAGTCAACATCGGTTCGCTCTACGAGCCGCAGAATCTCGACAACACCGCAGGCGGCGGCCAGGGCGTCACCGAGGCGCTCAACGGCAACGTGTACGAAGGGCTGTTCAAGCTCACCGACGACGGCAAGGTCGAGAATCTGCTCGCCCAGGACTACAAGGTCAGCGGCGACGGACTCACGTACACCTTCACCCTGCGCGACGGCGTGAAGTTCCACAGCGGCAAGAAGCTCACCAGCCAGGACGTCAAGTACAGCCTCGAAAAGGTGATCGCGAAGGACTCGCAGTCCGCGCGCAAGAGCAATCTCGAGGTCATCAAATCCGTCGAGACGCCTGATCCGCGCACGGTGCAGGTCCAGCTGTCGAAGAAGTCGATCTCCTTCGTCTACAACCTCTCCTACGTGTGGATCATCAACTCCGACGCGGAGGGCCTCAAGACGACCGAGGACGGCACCGGCCCGTACACGCTGGGCAAGTGGACCCGCGGCTCCGCCCTCAGCCTCGACCGCTTCGCCGGCTACTGGGGTGACGCGGCCAGCAACAAGCAGGTCGTCTTCCACTACTACAAGGACGCCACGGCGCTGAACAACGCGCTGCTGACCAACGCAGTGGATGTCGTCACGAGCGAGCAGTCGCCCGACGCCCTCGACCAGTTCAAGAGCAACCAGAACTACAAGGTCAACGACGGCAACTCGACGACCAAGCTGCTGCTCGCCTTCAACGACAAGGCCAAGCCTTTCACGGACGTCAAGGTCCGCCAGGCCGTCTCCGCCGCCATCGACGACAAGAAGCTGCTGGAGTCGGTCTGGGGCGGCTACGGCAAGCCCATCGGCTCCATGGTGCCGCCCACCGACCCGTGGTACGAGGATCTCACCGAGGTCAACGCGTATGACACCGCGCGTGCCAAGAAGCTGCTCGCCGAAGCCGGATACGAGAACGGCTTCAGCTTCACCCTCGACACCCCGAACTACGACCCGCACCCGACCGCCGCGACCTTCATCAAGTCGCAGCTCGCCAAGGTCGGCATCACCGTCAAGATCAACACGATCACGCCGGACGAGTGGTACACGAAGGTCTACAAGAACCACGACTTCACGGCCACGCTCCAGGAACACGTCAATGACCGCGACCTGGTCTGGTACGGCAACCCCGACTTCTACTGGGGCTACGACAACAAGCAGGTCACCCAGTGGGTCGAGGAGGCCGAGCAGGCGTCCAGCACCTCCGAGCAGACCGAACTCCTGAAGAAGGTCAACCGCAAGACCGCCGAGGACGCGGCCAGCGACTGGCTCTACCTGTACCCGCAGATCGTCGTGGCGGGCAGCAAGCTCTCCGGCTACCCGGTCAATGGCCTCAACTCCCAGTTCTTCGCCTACGACATCAAGAAGGGCTGATGGGCCGGTATCTCCTGCGCCGTCTCGCCTTCCTGCTGGTGTCGCTGGCGCTCGCGAGCGTGGTCCTGTTCGCGCTGCTGCGGATGCTGCCGGGCGACCCCGCCAACGCGCTCACCTCAGTGGGCGCCAGCCCCGAGCAGATCGCGGCGGCACGGCACTCCATAGGCTCCGACAAGCCGCTGCCCGAGCAGTTCATCCACTGGATCGGGCAGTTGGCGAGCGGCGACCTCGGTACGTCGTTCGTCAGCTCGCTGCCGGTCGGGCCCGAGATCGCCTCTCGGCTGAATGTCACCATCCCGCTCACCCTGGCCGCGTTCGTCCTGGCGGTGCTCATCGCCGTTCCGGTCGGCTTCGTGGCCGCACACCGGCGCCGGACCTGGTACGGCGCACTGCTCAACGGAGTGTCCCAACTGGGCATCGCCGTCCCCGTGTTCTGGCTCGGCATGATCCTCATAGCCGTCTTCGCCCTGAACGCCGGCTGGCTTCCCGCGGGCGGCTTCCCGCAGGACGGCTGGTCACAGCCGACCGAGGCGATCCGCTCACTCGCTCTGCCCGTCATCACCATCGCGCTCGTGATGAGCGCTTCGCTGATCCGCTACGTCAGATCGGCCGCACTCGACGTACTGGGCAGCGACTACCTGCGCACCGCGCGAGCCATGGGCTCGTCGTTCGGACGGGCGATGTGGCGGCACGGGCTGCGCAACGCCTCCGTACCGGTGATCTCGATCCTCGGCATCGAGCTGGCGTCCACGCTGCTGGGCGCGGTGGTCGTGGAGTCCGTCTATGCGCTACCGGGCCTCGGTTCCCTGCTCGCGACCGGCATCGCGCAGCACGACTATCCGGTGATCCAGGGCGTGCTGTTCGTCTCCACGCTCACGGTACTGATCATCGGCTTCGCGGCCGACTTCGCACAGCGGATCATCGATCCGCGGCTGCGCGGCAGGCTCTCTGGAGGTGCCCGATGAAGCAGTCGACGAAGCGCTCGTACACATTGACCGTCGGATGCGTCCTGGCCGGCCTGATCGCGGTGCTTGCGCTGGTCTCGCTCTTCTGGCTCCCGTACGCCGCCGACGACACGTCCGGCGGACGGCTCACGGGCCCCGGTGCGGGCCACTTCCTCGGCACCGACAAGCTCGGCCGCGATCTGTTCACCCAGCTGATGACCGGCTCCCGTATCGCCTTCGAAGCGGGCCTGGGATCGGTCCTCATCGCGGCCGCCCTCGGTGGCACGCTGGGTGTGCTGGCCGCGTTCGCGCAGGGGTGGCTCGACGACACGCTCTCCGCGTTCCTCGACATCCTGATCGCCTTCCCGACGCTGCTGCTGGCCATGCTCATCGTCGCCGCCCGCTCGGCCACGCTGGGCTCCGCCGTGCTGGCGATCGGCCTCGCGCAGAGCGCGGTCGTGGCACGGCTGGTGCGGATCCTGGTCAAGCGGGTCCTGGCACAGGACTACATCACGGCCGCGCGCACCTCGGGAACGTCGTGGCCGCGGATCGTGGCCGGGCACGTGCTGCCCAACATCTGGCCGACGCTCGCGGTGAACCTGGCCCTCCAGTTCGGGCTCGCGGTGCTGGCCGAGGCCGGCCTGTCCTACCTGGGTCTGGGAGCGCCGCCGCCCAACGCCTCGTGGGGCCGCATGCTCCAGGAGGCGCAGGCCACCTTCACCACGGCCCCGGCGGGCGCGCTGGCCCCCGGCATCCTTCTCGTCCTGCTCGTCATCGGCGTGAACCTCGTCGCCGACGGACTGCGCGACACCCTCGACCCTGCGGCCCGGCGGAGGCGCGCATGAACATTCTCGACGTACGCGACCTCACGATCCGTACGACTGACGGGCGCGTCCTCGTCGACCGCCTCTCGCTGACCATGGCCCCCGGCGAACGCCTGGGCCTCATCGGAGAGTCGGGCTCCGGGAAGTCGCTGACCACCCTCGCCGTGCTCGGCCTGCTGCCCGACGGCATGACGGCCACCGGCAGCGCCGAGCTCGCCGGCACCCAGATCGTGGGCGCGAGCGAGAAACAGCTCACGGGTGTGCGCGGCCAGGACGCCGCCATCGTCTTCCAGGAGCCACTCACCGCGCTCGACCCGCTGATGCGCGTCGGCAGGCAGATCTCCGAACCGCTGAACAGAAGGCGAGGGCTGAAGGGCGCCGAACTGAAGCGGGCTGTCGTAGCAGCGCTGGAGCAAGTGCGGCTGCCGGAGCCCGACCGCATCGCCCGCGCCTTCCCGCACGAAATCTCCGGCGGACAGCGGCAGCGCGTCGCACTCGCCATGGCACTGGCCTGCGACCCGAAACTGCTCATCGCGGACGAGCCGACCACCGCCCTCGACGTCACTGTGCAGTCCGACATGCTCGACCTGCTCGACACCCTCGTACGGGAACGGGACATGGCCGTCCTCTTCGTCAGCCACGACCTCGCGGTCGTCTCGAAGGTCACCGACCGCGTTCTGGTCATGAAGGACGGCCGCGCCGTCGAGGAGGGCGACGTTCGCGAGATCGTGCGCACCCCGCGTGAGGAGTACACCAAGGCGCTGGTGGCAAGCGCGCGGCAGCTGGAATCAGCTCTGGACATGAGGAGCGCGCAATGACCCCCGTACTGGAGCTGAACGGAGCCTCCTTCAGCTACCGAGGACACGCCGCGCCCGTCGTCGAGGACATCTCCCTCACCGTCGAGACCGGGCAGAGCCTCGCTCTCGTCGGCGAATCGGGCGCGGGCAAGACGACTCTGCTGCGGCTGCTGCTCGGGCTCGCCCGGGCAACCACCGGCACCGTCCGGTTCGACGGCGAGGAGCTGAAACCGCGCAACAGCGAGCAGATGCGGCGTTTCAGGCGCAGTGTGCAGTGCGTCTTCCAGGACCCGTACTCGTCGCTGGACCCGCGTCAGCGCGTCGGCAGCATCGTGTCCGAACCACTGCGCTCCCTCGGCATCGACAGCCGGAGCACGGCCGGGCCCAAGGTGGCCGACGCCCTGGAGCGGGTCGGACTCCCGGCCGACGCCGCTGAGCGCTATCCGCACGAGTTCTCCGGCGGCCAGCGCCAGCGCATCGCGATTGCCCGCGCGACCGTGTGCGACCCGCGAGTGCTGCTCGCCGACGAGCCCGTCAGCGCACTCGACGTCACTACTCGCGTCAAGGTCGTCGACCTGCTCAACGAGTTGAAGCAGGAGCAGGGCCTGACTCTCGTCATGGTCTCCCACGACCTGTCGGTGGTCGCCTCGCTGTGCGAACGCACCGCCGTCCTGGAGAGCGGCCACATCGTTGAACAGGGCGAGACCGCACAGGTGCTGGGCGCTCCCACGCACCCGTACACGCGTCGCCTCGTCGAAAGCGTGCCCCGACTGCCCGCCTGACCGGTGAATGCATGCCTCCGACGACTCGATCACTTCGATGTCCGGGTCCGTATCGAGCACGCGGCGCGGCCGGCGTTCGGCGAGTTTCTTGCCGTCGCGCCGTGCGGTGTTCTGCGGGCCCGGATCGAGCGATCGTGCGGGCCCTCGTCACCTTCGGCCCGCCACCGGCGGACCCGTGTATGGGCTGTGGCATGCGAGATGCCATCTCGGCAGCGACATGCGCAACGGGCCGGCCGGAACCCACGCGGTCGACGGAAGCCGTCTGCCATGAACGGTCGCACGGGAAATGCGGCGGGACACGAAGGCCTCCGTGCGGTGTGTTGGACGGCTCCACCGCATCGGAGGCCTTCGCCATGTTCAGGGCCCATCGGTGTCAACGACGCCCGTGATCAATACGCCCAGGTCACGCCGCGACTGCTACCCGGTCCCAGAACCAGTACAGACTGACGATCACGATGGGCGCGGTCATCGCGGGCAGGGCCCAGCGGTGTGCGGGGGTCCGGCGAAGGAGGGCCAGCAGCGGGAACACTGCGGCAATGATGCCCAACTGCACCGTCTCGATGCCGACGTTGAAGCTCAGCAGCGACAGCAGCAGCTCCCAGGACCAGCTCTCGTCGATGCCGAGCGCGCCCGCGAAGCCCAGACCGTGGACGAGGCCGAACAGGAAGACGGCCGGCAGCCGCCAGCGTCCGGTCCCCTCCCGGTCGCGCAGGACGACGCCCGCGAGCGCCACGACGGCGATGGAGGCCGCGATGACCGGCTCCACGACGGATCCCGGCACGTCCACCACGCCCGTGGCCGCCAGCAGGAACGTGACGCTGTGCGCGGCCGTGAAGGCGGTCGCCGTGAGGACGATGTCGCGCAGGCCGCGGGCGCCGATGAGCAGCGACAGCAGGAAGAGGATGTGGTCCGGGCCGAACAGCAGGTGTTCGGTGCCGAGCAGGAAGAACTCCACGATCTGGTGCGACTCGTGGTGTCCGCCGGTCTCCAGGGCCGGTTCGGCGGCCGTCAGTACCTGGGAGCCCCGCTGCCCGTCGATGTCGTAGTGCACGATCGTCTCCGTGCTGTGGACGAAGCTCTCCGAGTCGGGGAACAGGGCGCTGGAGACGGTGTACGTGCCGTCGGCGCCGCCCGCGCAGTCGTAGGCCAGGGTGAGGACGGCGAACGGCCGGGTGCCGCGGGTGCGGACGTCCGCGTCGCCGACGAGGCGGGGTGTGCAGGAGGTGCCGTCGCGGGTGACGGCGAAGCGTCCGGTGACGTATTCCGTCACCGCTTCGGCATGGGTGTCGAGCTGGTGCAGTTGCTCCGCGCGGTCCTTCGCCTCGTACGCCTCGGCGTACAGCCAGGCCGACTTCATGAGCAGGTCGTATTCGAGGTCGAGGGTCGCCTCGACGCGGGCTCCGGTGCCCTCCACCTCGACGTATGCGGTTGAGGTCGCGTCGTGCGCGGCGGCGGGGGCCGGGAGGGCGAGGCCGGCGGCGAGCACGGCCACCAGGGCCGCGACGGTGGTGAGGAGCGCTGCGGTCAGCCGGCGCGGCCGGAGCCGGGCCGGCCAGGAGGAGGGCAGGGGCGCCGGCAGGGGCAAGGGGGCGGGACGCATGGAGGTCTCGGTTCTCGTTGTCAGGGGCCGGGCAGTGGTGGGCCCGCCGTCCCGGACCGCTCGGGTCCGGGACGGCGGGCGTGGGTGCCGCACAGGTGCTACCGACGGGTCAACCGGTCACCGCCGGTCGGCGGACGACGTGAACCACGGGTAGGCGGGTACGTCCGGTCCCCAGGTGCCGGGCCGGCCATGGGCGTCCTTGGTCACGAAGGCGCTCAGCGCGGAGGCCGTCACACCGCCGCCGGTGGAGCGCGCCGTGACGAACCACGCGTGGGTCGTGCCGGGCTTGAGCCCCTTCCAGGTCACCGAGGCGACCTCACCGGAGCCGGCCTTGGTCTTCCCGATGACGCTCACGGGGTTGTAGAGCGCCAGCGAGTCGGTCTTGAAGGTCGTCTTGCGGCTGCTGAGGTCGATCGGGAGGACCATGTTGTCCTCGGTGCCGTCGTAACGGTGGTTCGTGTCGTACTCGGTGGCGCCGAACTCGTCCAGCAGTGGGGAGTAGGTGTCCACGGTCAGCTCGGACCGGTCGACGTCGAACTGGAGCATGCGGAAGAAGCTCGCGCCGAACTGCAGCTGGTCGTCGGGCCGGTAGCCGCCGATCTCGGTGAGCCCGAGCCGGTCCGCGGACACCGTGTAGAACTGGTAGTCCGCGAGCAGCTCGACGACGTCGTGACCGACCTCGCCGACCTTCGGCTTCACGTTGGTGCCGACGCCGTGCTCATGACCGGCGAGGATCAGGAACACGTTGGGGTTGTCCTGGACCACCGTCTTGTACAGCATCGAGCCGTCCGGCGCGGAGAACTTGGCGCCGCGTCCGTCGGGGCTGCTGCTCGGGGCGAGGTAGTCGTGCGAGAGCAGGATGCCGTTGCGGTCGGGGTAGCGTTTGAAGACGGAGTCGGCCCATTCGGCTTCCTCGCGCGTCACCCCGTAGGACAGGCCGACCACGACGAAGTCGAGGCCGCCGGCGGAGAACAGGTCGTAGTGGTTCTGGTTGTCGCCCTGGCGCCAGGGGCCTCCGTACTCGGCGTGCTCCCAGCCCTTCGAGAGCGCCTGGTAGCGCTCGGGCCCGTAGTACTGGTTGTAGATCGCGTCCGGACCGCTCTCGGTGCCGGACTGGTTGTCGTGGTTGCCCGCGATCACACCGTTCGGCACACCCGCGTCGTCCAGGATCTTCTGCTGCTTCGAGGACACCTCCAGCTCGCCGGTGACCTGGCGCCGGGTGGCTTCGTCGGCGGGCTTGCGGATGTTGTTCTCGATGATGTCGCCGGTATGGGCGACGTACGCGATCTTGCGTTTGTCCTTGTTGTCCGCGATCCAGCGCGAGACGTCGCCGTACGCCTTCTCCCAGACCGCGCGCTCCTCGGGCGTCTCCCGCTCCACCGCGCCCTCGGAGAGGTACTGCGTGTCGGTGTAGTGGACGATCGAGAAGTCGTACGAGTCGGGGTCGGCGAACCCGTTCGGGTCGCCGGCGTCGATGTCGTCGGCGAACGGGTCCTCGCCGGTCACCAAGACGTGGACCTGCTGCCGGTCGACGTATTTCCGGTCGACGACGGCAGTCAGGACGGTGTCGCCGTCGGCGGCTCCGCGGGCGCTGGTCAGGACATCCCACTGCTTCGTCCCGGTGTTCCACACACGCAGCGCGGCGAGCCGCTCGGGGTCGATGACGCCCTCCCAGCGCAACACCGGCGCGTCGACATGGCCCTTCACCTGGACGTCGAACCGCTGGTACGTGACGTCCTCGGCGGCCGGCGCGTCGAGCGTCCTGCCGTCGGCGGGTGCGAGGCCGTCGGCTTTCACCTTCTTCTCGCCCTTGACCTTGAGCGTCGTGGGAACGGACTCGGCCGTGCCTTCGTACACCTGGTTGGGGGTGAGGATCTCGGCCTCGGAGAAGGTGGCGCTCACCGTGCCGCCGTCGGGCTCGGCCACCTTCGCCGACAGTGTGACATTGCTGTCCGCGTCGGTCGTGCCGGACTTCGGAGTGAGGTCGGCCGGGCTGTCCGGAATGCCGGCGGAGGTGAACTTCACCTCGCGGGTGCCGCTGTTGCCGACGCCGTCGGTGCCGGACACCGACAGCGTGTGCTCGCCGGCGGACAGACCGGGGCCCACAAAGGCGCCGGGCTGGATCGGTTTGCCGTCGAGCTTCACGTCCGGGCCGTCCACCACGCCGGAGAGGTCCCCCAGCCGGACGTCGAGGACGACCGACGCGGTGATCCTCTGGCCGGTGGCGGGGGTGCTGGCAGAAACCTGGGGCGCCGAGTTGTCGGTGACCAGGACGCGGGTCGCGGTCCTGCCGGTCTTCGAAGTCGCGGCCAGGGTGTGCTTTCCGTCGTCGATCTTCGTGGTGTCGAGGTCGGCGCGGAGGCCCTGGGCCGGACCCTCGACGAAGAACTCGAGGTCGATCTCGGTCAGCGGGTTGACGTTGTCGCCGCAGTTGCCGTCGCCGAAGCTGTACGAGCCCTTGACCATGCGGCCGGTGGCGGTGCCGTTCGCCGGGGTGAGGGTGATGTCGGAGACGGCGAAGTCGTCACGGTTGTCACCGCACGAGGTCGGAAACGTACCGGTGACGAAGTCGACCGTGTTCCAGCCGGGGACCAGCCACTCGTTCGGGAAAGTCAGGCCGACGTGCTGACTGACGAAGTCGCTGTCGAGCACGTGCTTCTGGCCGTTCACCAGGACGTGGTTCTGATAGCGGGCCTCGATCGAGTTGCTTCCCACGGTGAAGCCGAGGGTCGCGGTGCCGGATCCGAGGGTGTCGGAGACTCGCACGGCCGGGGCGTCGATCGTGTAGTGGAGTTCCACCTCGCGCAGGCGGGTGTCGCTGTCGCCGCAGGTGCCGTCGCCCAGGGCGTACGAGTCCGCGATGTCCTGGCCCGTGACGGTCGCGCCGTCGAGGGTGAGGGCGAGCCGCGCGATGTCGAAGTCGTCGCGGTTGTTGCCGCAGCTCTCCTTGTACGGACTGGTGACGACCGTGATGGTGTTGTCACCGGGCACCAGGTGGCGCGCCGGGATCGCCATGTCGACCCGCTGATTCACCCAGGTGCCGCCCAGGTCGATGCGCTTGCCGTTGACGAGCAGGTAGTTGTCGTTCCGGTCGTCGATCGAGTCCGACCCGACGTCGAAGGAGAAGGTCGCCGCGCCGTTGCCGAGGTGCGGATCGGTGACGGGCGTGTCACCGTCCACTGTCAGCGACTCGACGTCGCCGTCGGCGCCCGCCGGGAAGTTCGCGAACACCGGCTGCCGGCCCTTCACCAGCGTGCCGTCCTTGGGCAGCAGCCGGGGAGCGCCCGCCGGGGCGTTGTTCACCGTCACGGTGTTCTTGACAGTCTTGCCCGAGACGGTCCTCGCGGTGAGTGCGTGCTCGCCGTTGGCGAACTTCGTGGTGTCCAGGTCGGCTTGGAGGCCGGTGGTGCCCTGCGGGTCGCCCAGTACGAAGAAGCTGAGCGTGGCCTTCGTCAGCAGCGAGGTGTTGGAACCGCAGCTGCCGTCGCCGAAGGAGTACGTGTACTCGTTCTCCTCGCCGTCCGCGACCTCGCCGAGCAGGTCCAGACTGATGTCGGACAGCACGAAGTCGTCGTAATTGGTGCCGCACGAGCTGTCGACCGTGCCGGCCAGGATCTCGATCTTGTTCTCGCCCTTGACCAGGTGCTGGTTCGGGATCTCGACCGTGCCCCGCTCGTTGACGAGGTCGCCGATGTCGGCCCGGTACGCGCCGTTGACCAGCACGTGGTTGTGGTAGCGGGCCTCCGTCGAGTTCGACCCGACGTCGAAGCTGAGCCGGGACACCCCGACCGTCCGCTCGGCGTCGATCGCCTTCCCGTCGACCGCGAGCCCCGTCACGGAATCACCGGCCAGCGTCGGCGTGGCCGCGGCCTTCTCCGTGCCCTCCAGATACGCCCCGTCGCCCGGGGTGAGGACCGGCAGACTCGTGCCGCCCGCCGACCCGCTCTGCCCAGGTGCGCGCTGCTTGGAACCGGTATCGGCGTACGCCGTCGTCAGGTTGCCGCTCACGAGGAGCAGCGCGGTGAGAGCCACCCCCGCGAGTCGTCGTCCACCCGATCTGCCACCCGGCCGTGTTCGCCGCTCTGCTGGCCGCATCAGCAGCCGTCCTTCCTGATCGCTGCAAGGTAAAGGGCAGGCCGTGAAGATGTACGACATGCCCATGGCGAATCCTGAGCAGCGCAGGTGAACGGAGGTGAATCACCCGTGAACCATCAGCGGAAGGATCCCCGTCCACGGCCACGGCCTTCGGCAGTCCGTGGACGATGCCATCGACAGACTGCGACAGGAGACGGACCGTGACGCCTTCATCGCCGCGCCCGGCGACATCACCACCGACGACGGCGCCCGGCAAGTCACCGAGGCGGCTCCGGACGTCGCCATCCTTGTCAACAATCTGGGCATCTTCGGGCGGCCCCTGCCCTGGAGATCAGTGACGAGGCGTGGCGTCAGTACTTCGACGTGAATGTCCTGTCCGCCGGCAGGATGACCTTGCGACGCTCACAACCCCGCCGGGCGGTCTGCCGCACCAGTCGCCGAAGGACCGGCATGGGCAGCGGTGCTGCTGCCTGTGCCGGTCCTGGCTTGCGGTGCGGGGGCTGAGTCTGTGGCTCAGTAGGCGGAGTTGACGTTGTCGATCGACCCGTAGCGGTGGGCGGCGTAGTTGGCGGCCGCGGTGATGTTGGCGACGGGGTTGGTGAGGTCGTGGGCGGTGCCGGCGACGTGGTAGGCGTTGAAGGTCGGCTGGATGACCTGGAGCAGGCCCTTGGAGGGTATGCCGTTGCGCGCGTTGACGTCCCAGTTGTTCTGGGCGTGGGGGTTGCCGCTCGACTCGCGCATGATGTTGCGGTGCAGGCCCTCGTAGCTGCCGGGGATGCCCTTGGCCTTCATGATGGCCAGCGACTCCTTGATCCAGCCGTCGAGGTTGTTGGCGTAGCCCTTGCCGCCGGTCGGTGCGCTGCGGGCGATGTCCGCGGAAGCCTTGACCACGGAGGCGCTCGCCGGTGCCTTCTCGGCTGCCTGCGCGGATGTCGACGTCAGCGTGAGGGCGGCGGCCGCGGCACCGAGGGTGGCGATGCCGGCGACGGACATGGTGCGGAAGCGGGCGATGCGGCTGGTGCGGGTCTGCGTGTTCGTGGTCATACGGAAGGAACTCTCCAATGGGGGACGTCACGGTGTTGCCGACCGGTTGCGGTGGCTTGCGGGGCGGAGCGAACGGATCCGAAGGAATCCACCCGGCCCTGTCGCGGCTTCCCGCAACGACAGCCATGGTTAGCGACGTGCGGGGCGGGGCGCAATGATGTGACGTACTACCCAACTTCGGAGAAATGTCCGAAATGACATGTTCTGTGGCGCTTCCATGCTGTTCGGACGGCCCTCGGCCCTACTACCCGCCTTCGGATGTGACACAGCTCCTATGGGTGGCATCACATCCGCGGCGCCAAATCGGCGGTCACGACGGGGGGTGAGCAGGACAGCGAGGCGTCCGATCGGCCGGGACCCGGACCAGGTATTGGTCGCGGACTTACCGGTTCCGTGCGGCCCGAGACCTGGTTGCGGCCGCGAGGTCGAGCTGGGTGCGACGTCGGCGGGGCCGCCGGTACGACAACGAGAGGTGCGGCGCCGCCCCACGGGGACAAGGGCGGCACCGCAAGGATCAACGCTCGCTGTCGAGGTGGCGCATCCGGGCCTCGGCATCACGGGTGCCGTCGGCGCCGCCGAACGGCCCGCTCGGACGCCGTCACCGCCTACGGCTTCGAGCGCTATCTCTCGGACAAGCAGGCCCTCGCCAACGCGATCCGCCACGCCACGGCCGACGCGTACGCAAAATGCACATCACCATCGAGGACCTGCTCCGAACAGGGCCTTGGCGCCATGAGGATCGTCGCTCCCGAGGAGCACTTCGCACGGCACCGCGGATCGTCCTCGCCGGCTCACCGGGTGAGTGCGTCCATGTGCGCGAGACGGAGCCAGGGGCGCAGCCGTTCCAGGTGCGCGACAACGACCTGATGAGGCATCACATCACCGTGCCGTACGGCATCGGCGATCTCGACGGCGGTGCGGCCGGTCCAACCCGTCACACGTACTCCCAGGTGGTGTGCGCATGTCGCGGAGAGCGTAGGCGGCAATCCTGCGGGGCGAAAGCGCGGACCGTGCCCGCGCCACCTCGAACACCGAACCCGGCCGCCCGGAACAGACACCGAGGGAGCCGACCGCCGCGGGACGAGATGACGCCCGAGCGACCCCGACCAGACATTCATGATCGCTTCACCGGGAAGTCGGCCAGGTCGCACCACAGCCTGACGCGCGGCACCTAACGTCTTTGGTTCAGACCGGTTATGCACTCGTTACACAGCCGAACCGCAGCTCCCGGACCAGAATTCCCGGGCCAGAGAACAGGGACCCCCGTGAGACTCACCCCTCTCGTGATCGCCGCGACGTCCGTCGCGCTCGTCTCCCCGACCGTCGCGCAAGCCCAGACCCCCGCCGCCCACGCCCCGTCCGCACCCGGCGTGAGCGTGCCGGGCGGGCGGTACGAACACTCGGTCGAGCTGAAGTTCCGGGCCGAGCGCGGGACCACCGTCCGCTACACGCTGGACGGCACGACCCCGACCCGTGACAGTCGCGTCTACTCCCCCGGCCGTCCGCTGCGGATCAAGAAGGACACCAATGTCACGGCGGCCGCCTTCCGCGGCGGGCAGAGCAGCGTCCCGGTGTCGTACGGCTATCTGATCAAGTCCCGGGAGAAGCCACTGGCCCGCCTGGTCGTCATGTCCGATGTGCACGTCGGCAGCCATGCGAGCGCCGACAAGAAGTACGAGAGCTTCTTCGACACCATCGGGTCGATCTTTCCCGAGCCGGACGCGATCCTGTCCAACGGCGACATGATCAACGACAACGGGGACGGCAAGGGTCCCAACCACAGAATCGTCTCCGAGATCTTCCAGGCCAACCTCGCCCGCAAGGGCATGACCGGCACCCAGTTGCTGATCTCCAACGGCAACCACGACGCGAGCCTCGCCGCGATACGGGCCGGATACCCGAAGGCGTGGTTCCCCGACTCGGGCGGCGGCTACTACGAGTCCGAGGTGAAGGGCCTGCACATCCTCACGGTCAACACCGAGACGTACAACTCCAGCACGGCCCAGCGCACTTGGCTGAAGGAGCGGCTCGCCGCGATCAGCGCCGATCCGGCCTACGCGGGCAAGCCGGTCCTGGTCCAGGGGCACCGGCCCACCACCGGAACCACCATGGACGGCCAGCAGGCTTCCAACCCGCGACTGGCGGAGGATCTGAGCGCCTTCCCGCAGGCCATCCTCTTCTCCGGCCACTCGCACCTGAACATCAACGACGACCGCTCGATCCACCAGCGCGACTTCACTTCGGTCAACGACGGTTCCATGAGTTACGTCGAGATCGATCACGGCTACCAGATGGTCACCGAGGACGGCCTCGCCGACCGCTTCGAGTCGCCGACCGCGCAGGCGCTCTTCGTCGAGGTCTACAAGGACCGTACGGAGATCGCGCGGGTGAACATGGCCGCGGACAAGCACGACATCTACACCGGCGGCCAGTGGTCGGCGAACTGGCAGCCGCCGTACGCCAGCGCGGGCACCCTGAGCGGTCCCACCTGGACCGTGCGTCTGAAGGGTTCGACCAGCCGGCAGATCAAGGACAACTTCCGCTACACGGACGCCGAACGCAACACCGTGGCGCCGAAGTTCACCACGCGTGAGCCGCTGTCCCGGGTGCACGACGTGAAGGGCGGCACGGCTCTGCGGATCGCCCAGGCCGAGGACGACCAGATGGTGCACCACTACAACGTCGACATCACCGACGCTTCGGCGGGCGCCTCGGTCGTCTCGTCCAAGGTCCTCTCGGACTTCTACTTCATGCCCCGGCCGAACACCCTCGACATCCCGGTGACGGGCGCGGTCGAGGGCGGCCGGTACGTGGCACGGGTCGTCGCCGTCGACGCGTACGGGAACGCCTCCCCGGCCGTGTCGCTTACGTTCGGCAAGTAACGCTGCCGGGACCGGGCGGCTCCCTCCCTGGGGTGCCGTCCGGTCCCTGTCCTGCCGGGTGGTCAGGTCGCGTCGGGGTCGACCGCGGCCCGGCCCTTGGCGCGCCTGCCGACGACGGCTGCCGCCGCGGCCGCGCTGCCCGCGAAGGCAAGGGCAACCATCCATGGCTGGTTGAAGGCATGCCGGGTGGCATGGTCGAGGGAGTACCGGCCGGGGCCGATCAGGCCGATCGCCGCGGCGGTGAAGCCGAGGAAGGCCGGGTACTCGTAGCCGCCGCCCTGTGCGAAGAATCCGGCGGGTGCGTGGACGGCCACGGCGCCCGCCATCGTCCCGGCCGCGGCCGCACCGGCCGCCGGGGTGGCGAGGCCGAGGGCCAGGAGTGCGCCGCCGGCCGCCTCACCGAGACCGGCGGCGACCGCGCTGTGCTTGGGCGGATGGAAGCCCATGGCCTCCATCGCGGCGGTGGTTCCTTCGATGCCTCCACCGCCGAACCAGCCGGCCAGCTTCTGGGTGCCGTGCGCGGCCAGTACCGCGCCGGTACCGACGCGCAGGACGAGAAGGCCGAGGTCACGCCGGTCGAGGCAGGCCATGAGGGTCTCCGCAAGGGTTCGGGGGTCGGTGGACTTCGACGCGCCACCCGCGCCGTGGCGGACAGATGCCACGCTTCCACTTTCCGTGGGCCGGCGCGCCGACGTGGCCTGGTGTTAGGCCGTCCGAGGGACGACCGCACGTGCGGCTCTGCGACGAACACCATTATGCAACTTGTTGCACAATGGTGTTTTGGTGGTCTACAACTGGCGCAACGACACTGCGCGAGGAGCCGCCTCATGAGCCCGTACCCGAATCTGCTGAGCCCGCTCGACCTCGGGTTCACCACCCTCCCCAACCGGGTGCTGATGGGGTCGATGCACATCGGTCTGGAGGAGGCCGAGCGTGGCTTCGAGCGGATGGCCGCCTTCTACGCGGAACGCGCCCGGGGCGGCGTCGGCCTGATGGTCACCGGCGGCATCGCTCCGAACGCCCGCGCCTGCTCCTTCCCCGGCGGTGCCAAGATGACCACCGAGGCGGAGGCCGAGCAGCATGCGCGGGTCACCGCGGCCGTGCATGAGGCGGGCGGCCGGATCGCCATGCAGATCCTGCATTTCGGCCGGTACGCACACCATCCCGACCTGGTTGCGCCGAGCGCGATCCAGGCCCCGATCAGCGCATTCACTCCGCACGCCCTTGACGACGACGAGGTCGAGGAGACCATCGAGGATTTCGCCAGGGCTGCCGAGCTCGCGCGGCGTGCCGGGTACGACGGTGTCGAGATCATGGGCTCCGAGGGCTATCTGATCAATGAGTTCATCGCCGCCGCCACCAATCACCGCACCGACCGCTGGGGCGGCTCGTACGAGAACCGCATCCGGTTCCCCGTCGAGATCGTGCGCCGGGTCCGTGAGCGGGTCGGCAGTGATTTCATCCTGATCTACCGGCTCTCGATGCTGGATCTGGTGCCCGGCGGTTCCTCGCTGGAGGAGGTCGTGCAGCTCGCCCGCGAGATCGAGGCCGCCGGCGCGACGATCATCAATACGGGAATCGGCTGGCACGAGGCCCGTATCCCCACCATCGCCACCTCGGTGCCACGCGGTGCCTACACCTGGGTCACCGAAAAGCTGCGCGGCGCCGTCTCCGTACCGCTGGTCACGAGCAACCGCATCAACACGCCCGAGGTCGCCGAGGAGATCCTCGCCTCGGGGCGGGCGGACATGGTGTCGATGGCCCGGCCGTTCCTCGCCGACCCCGACTTCGTCGTCAAGGCGTCCGAGGGCCGGGCCGACGCGATCAACACCTGCATCGGCTGCAACCAGGCCTGCCTGGACCACATCTTCAGCGGCCGGGTCACCTCCTGCCTGGTCAATCCTCGCGCCTGCCACGAGACCGAGTTCGCCCTGTCACCGACCCGCACCGTCAAGCGGGTGGCGGTCGTGGGCGCCGGGCCCGCCGGTCTCGCGTGCGCCGTCGCAGCGTCCGAGCGCGGGCACGAGGTGACGCTCTTCGACGCGGCAGAGGAGATCGGCGGCCAGCTGAACGTGGCACGCAGGGTTCCCGGCAAGGAGGAGTTCAACGAGACACTGCGCTACTTCCGTACCCGGCTCGCGGAGGAGAAGGTCGGGCTGCGGCTCGGTACACGGGCCACGGCCGATGTGCTCGAAGGCTTCGACGAGGTCGTCCTGGCCACCGGTGTCACGCCCCGCTCCCCCGCGATACCGGGCCTGGACCACCCCAGCGTGGTCAGCTACCTCGACGTCCTGCGTGACGGGGCGCAGGTCGGCGACCGGGTCGCGATCATCGGGGCGGGCGGGATCGGCTTCGATGTCGCCGAGTTCCTGACCGACTCGGGCGAAGCGGCAAGCCTCGACCCCGAGGTGTTCTTCCGGCAGTGGGGCGTCGACACCGACTACCGCGACCGGGGCGGTCTCCGCGCCCCGGAGCGTCCGAAGACTCCGCGCACCGTCCATCTGATCCAGCGCAAGAAGAGCAAGGTCGGTGAGGGGCTGGGCAGGACGACCGGGTGGATCCACCGCACCGAGCTGCGGCACCGCGGCGTCACGATGATTCCGGGCGCCGCCTACGACCGGATCGACGACGACGGGCTGCACCTCACGGTCGACGGCGAACAGCGCCTCCTGCCGGTCGACACGGTGGTGCTCTGCGCGGGCCAGGAGCCGCGCCGCGAGCTGTACGAGGAACTGCTCGCCGCGGGCCGCCCGGCGCATCTGATCGGCGGCGCCGATGTCGCCGCCGAGCTGGACGCCAAGCGCGCGATCCGCCAGGGCACGGAGCTGGCCGCTTCGCTGTGACGTATACGGGAACCCCTGCCCGGGGGTTCCCGACCGGCCCGGCCCCTCCCTCATGTGGCCACTGCCCGGCCGTCCTTAGGATGCACCCCATGTCACTCCCGCATGCGATCCTCACCGCCCTGCTCGAAAAGCCGTCGTCGGGGCTGGAGCTGACCCGCAGGTTCGACCGTTCGATCGGCTATTTCTGGTCCGCCACGCACCAGCAGATCTATCGCGAGCTGGGGAAGCTGGAGCAGGCCGGGCACATCCGGGCGCTGCCGTCGGAGCAGCCCGCCCGTGGGCAGAAGAAGGAGTACGAGGTGCTGCCCGCGGGCCGCGAAGCGCTGTCCGCATGGGTGGCCCGGTCCGAGGACCCCAAGCAGATCCGCGATCCGCTGCTGCTGCGGATGCGGGCCGCGGCGGTCGTCGGGGCACCCGGCCTGGATGCGGAGCTGCGCCGCCATCTGGGGCTGCACCGTCGGCAGCTGGCGGAGTACCTGGAGATCGAGGAGCGGGACTTCCCGCCCGAGCGGAACTCCGACGAGGACCGGCTGCGGCATCTGGTTCTGCGTGGCGGCATCGATCTGGAGAACTTCTGGATCGGCTGGCTGACACGGGCACTGGCCCACGACGAGCAGCCGAGTCCGTAGGCGGATTCCGTACGTGACAGTTCGGTGGGCAGATGTCACGTCTTCGCGGCATGCCCCCGGCGGGCGGCGCTTCCGCTCGTTACGGTCCGCCCACCGGGGTCCGGCCCAGCTCCGGTCGTAGCGTCGGCAGGTCCATCGGCCCTCGGCTCGCGATCACGACGCGAGACGGTGATCCGGCCCCGGGCTTCGGCTCTGCCGTGGCCCGGTCGGCGACGGTCGACGTCTCCGCCTGTGCGCGGCTGAGCAGAATCACACCTCGTACCGCCGCTGCCGTGCCGAGCACTGCCGGGATCAGGCTGATCGTGCCGCCCTGGAGACGTTCGCCGAGCAGGGCCAGCCCTATGGTGGCCGCAGCCACCGGATTGGCGAGGGTGACGACGGCCAGCGGCGCGCCCAGGCCACCCCGGTAGGCGGTCTGGGAGAGCAGCAGCCCGCTCATCGCGAACGCGGAGACGAGAAGCGCGACGATCACCAGGCGCCAGCTGAACAGCGGGCCGGTGTGATCGGTGACGGAGACGGTCAGGGTCTGGGTGAGCGCGGAGGCGACCCCGGAGGTGATGCCGGACGCCGCCGCGTGCCGCAGGCCGGGGCGTGCTCCCGGGCGGCTGAGTCCGGCGACGACGGCCATGGTCCCGGCGCCGACGGCCAGGGCTTCGGGGAGGCTGAGCGTTTCGTGCGGGGCGGTGCCGCCCGCGGTCATCAGCAGGGCGCCGAGGCCGAGCAGGGTGAGAATCGTGCCGCGCCATTCGATCCTCGTGACCCGGCGTCCGGCGGCCCTGGCGCCCAGCGGGACTGCGACGACCAGGGTGAGGGCGCCGAGCGGCTGGACAAGGGTGAGCGGGCCGTACTTGAGCGCCGCGACATGCAGCAACGCGCCACCGGCATTCAGTCCGACCGCCGACCACCAGGCGCCGCGTCCGAGCAGCCTCAGGACCCCGGCGTCCGGCTCGGTGCGCCCGGCGAGCCGCGCCTGCGCCACCGCGGCGGAGGCGTACGCGGCGGCGGAGACCAGCGACAGCGCGACAGCGATCAGGGTGGCGTTCATCGCCGGGTCCCGGACGAGGCGTACGAACGGACGGAGTGGGTCTGCGGCTCGGCGTAGGCGGTCGACATGGCGGGTTCGGCGGGCCGGAGCACGGCCGTCGGCGCGGGCTCGTATCCCGTGGCGGGCCACGGGATACGAGCCCGTACCGGCACCGTGCGCCTCAGCGGCAGCGCCGCGAACGCCACAGCGAGGAGCGCGGAGACCACGATCGAGTCGAGCCAGTAGTGATTGGCCGTGCCGACTATCACCAGCAGCGTGATGAGCGGATGCAGCAGCCACAGCCAGCGCCACCGGGCGCGGGTGGCGACGATCAGCCCGACGGCGACCATCACCGCCCAGCCGAAGTGCAGGGAGGGCATGGCGGCGAACTGGTTCGCCATCGAGTCGGTCGCCGGCGTCGCTCCGTACACCGTCGGTCCGTACACCTGGCCGGTGTCGACGAGTCCGGCGGCGGCCAGCAACCGCGGCGGGGCGAGCGGGAACAGCAGGTGGAGTACGAGCGCGGCGCCGGTGAGCGCGGCGAGGATGCGGCGCGCCCAGACGTAGTGGCGCGGGCGGCGCCAGTAGAGCCACACGAGGAAGAGCAGCGTGGCCGGGAAGTGCACGGTCGCGTAGTAGGTGTTCGCGAGGTGGATCAGAGTCTCGTTGTGCAGCAGCAGACTCTGCACTGTGCCCTCGCCGGGCAGGTGCACGGACCGTTCGAAGTCCCAGACGTTTCCGGCGTTGCGATACGCCTCCTCGACGTGACCGTTCGCGGCCTGCCGGCCGAGTTTGTAGATCACGAAGAGCCCTACGACGAGAAGAAGCTCGCGGACGAGGGGCGGTCGGGCAGAACTGTCCGGCTCCTGATCTGCGGGCTCGCTACCGGCGTGCATCACCCGGTGCCCCTTTGCTGACGAAACAGTGTTGCGAAGGCATGGTCCAGTCCACGCCACATCGATACGCCAGTGTACCGATACGTGAACGTATCGGTACACGAGCGTTTCGGTACACTGGCGTATCGATGGACCTCGTCGCAGAATCGCTGAGAGGGAAAACGCATGTCGCCGCAGGAAGCCGCGCCGGAACCGGCACACACGCCACGCCGCTCGAAGATCACGCCGGAGCGGGCGCAGGAGTTCTACGCGGCCGTGCTCGACATGCTGAGAGAGTCCGGCTACGAGGCCCTCACCATGGAAGGGGTCGCCTCGCGGACGCGCTGCGGCAAGTCCACGCTCTACCGGCAGTGGGGCTCCAAGCCCGAACTGGTCGTGGCGGCACTGCACGGCACCCGGCGGGTGCTGCTTCCGCACATCGACACCGGCACACTGGCAGGGGATCTGCGCGAGGCCGCCCGGGCCATCGGCGCGGGCTCGGGCCGCGATACCCCGCTGATGCACGCGCTCAGCCATGCCGCGCTGCAGAGCCCCGAGTTGCTGTGCGCGCTGCGTGAGGCACTGATCCTGCCGGAGATCGCGGCGATCGAAGCGATGGTCCGGCGCGGAGCGGAGCGCGGCGAGATTCCGGCGGACACTCCCGCGGCCGAGTTCGTCTCCGCGCAGCTGCTGGGCGTGATGCGTGCCCGGCCGCTCCTGGAGGGGAAGTTCGCGGACGAGGCATATCTCACCCGCTTCGTGGAGAACGCCGTCCTTCCCGCACTTGGACTGGAGGCGTCCGCGCCCTAGTCCCGAGAGACGTGGGCCGTTGTCCGAGCGGATGACGACGGCCCGCTCGCGCCGCACCGTGGGGACGGGGGCGGCGCACCATCCGGGCGGCCGGTGACTCCTCAGGGAGTCACCGGCCGCCCGCACTTCCCTCCCAGCAGCTCATCCCACTCGGCCGAAGCGGCGACTATTCCGCCAAACAAACGATTGATAGCTTTACCGAACCGATCAGCGTGCACTTCGGCCACAGCAGAGGCGGACCATGGACATCGGCAACCCCATCGACTTCACGGGACGGGCAGTGCTCGTCACCGGCGGCACGAAGGGCATCGGCGCCGCGATCGCCAGGGCCTTTCTCTCCGCCGGTGCGGATGTACTGGTCTGCGGCCGCAGCGAACCTCCCGAACTGCCGGGAAGCGGCACCCGGCATGCGCACTTCCGCGCAACCGATGTCCGCGACCCCGCGGCCGCCGCCGCACTGGTCGACACGGCGGCGGAACGGTTCGGACGGCTGGATGTGCTCGTCAACAACGCGGGCGGCTCCCCCGGCGCCGACGCGGCCACGGTTTCGCCGCGATTCATCGAGAAGGTCGTCGCGCTCAATCTGCTGGCCCCGTTCTATGTGGCGCAGGCCGCCAACCGGATCATGCAGGGCCAGAGCGAGGGCGGCTCGGTCATCAACATCGGCAGCGTCTCCGCGCACACCCCGCAGCCGGGCACGGCCGCCTACACGGCGGCGAAGGCCGGGCTGCTGGCACTGACCCGGGCGCTGGCTCTCGAGTGGGCGCCGAAGGTACGCGTCAACCACATCACGACCGGACTGATCCGCACCGAGAGCGCGGCACCGGTGTACGGGGAGGACGGCGGCGCCGCCGTCGCCGGAGTGATTCCGATGCGGCGGATGGCCGTACCGGACGACGTGGCACGCGCCTGCCTGTATCTGGCGGGTGATCTGGCCGAGTACGTCAGTGGGGCCGATCTGGCGGTGCACGGCGGGGGTGAGGTGCCGGCCAGGTTCCTCGCCTCCAGGAGCGGACAGGGCGGCTGAAGCCCCGGGGATTTCGGCGAGCAACGGGCCGCCGGCGGCGAGCACCGGCGCTCCGAAGGCAGACGTGCACACGGACGATGATTCTCGTCCCCTTGACGATATAGACCCGCACCCTTATCGTCTCCATGACGAGAATGAGGGGGATTCCGACATGGCCGACATCACCAGGCGCTTCGGCTGGCGCCATCTGCGCTCCGCACCCACTGCCCACATCCGCCACCACAAGCGCGGCCGGCTCGCCCACGACGGGCCGGGGCTGAGTTTCTGGTACCGGTCGCTGACCGCCGCGCTCTCGGAAGTTCCGGTCAATGACCGGGAGTTGGCTATGGCCTTCCACGCCCGAACGTCCGACTTCCAGGACGTCACCGTGCAGGCCACCGTGACGTACCGGATCAGCGACCCGGCCGAGGCCGCCGCCCGCCTGGACTTCTCCGTCGACCCCGACACCGGGGTCTGGCGCGGCGCGCCGCTGGAGCAGATCGCCACGCTGCTCACGGAGACCGCCCAGCAGCACACCCTGGACGTGCTGGCCAGAACAGCGCTGGCCGAGGCCCTGGTCGACGGAGTCGCATCGGTACGCAACCGCGTCGCAGCAGGGCTCGCCGCCGAACCCCGGCTGCCCGCCACCGGTATCGACGTGGTCGCGGTGCGGGTGGTCGCCATCCGCCCCGAGGCCGAAGTGGAGCGAGCGCTGCGCACCCCCGCCCGCGAGCAGATCCAGCAGGAGGCCGACCGGGCCACCTACGAGCGCCGTGCCGTAGCTGTGGAACGGGAACGGGCCATCGCCGAGAACGAGCTCGCCAGCCAGATCGAACTGGCCCGCCGCGAGGAGCAGTTGGTCGAGCAGCGCGGCACCAACACCCGCCGCGAGGCCGAGGAGAACGCCGCGGCCGACGGGGTACGCGCCGAGGCCGAAGCGGCACGCAAGGTACGACTGGCCCGCGCCGAGGCCGAAGCCGCCCGCGAGGTCGGCGCCGCACGCGCGGAGTCCCAGGCGGCCTGGCTGCGGGTGCACGGCGAGGTGGACGCCGCGACCCTGCACGCGCTGGCAGCGACCAGGCTCGCCGAGAACCTGCCGCGCATCGACAGCCTCACCCTCTCTCCCGACATCCTCACCGGCCTGCTCAGCAAGCTCGCCAGGAGCGACCCGGAGCCCCGGGCATGAGTCTCGCCCCGCGCGCTGTGCTGGTCCACCGCACCACCGAGTACGACGAGTTGCTGGCCCGGCACGGCACGCACGGCCAGGCCGCGTTCTTCCTCTCCAGCCGTGGCCGGTCCATCGACGAGGTGGCCCTGCGGCACCGGCAGACCCGGCAGGCGCTCGCCGATGTGGCGGCAGCCGTACCGCTCCAGTGGCGTCAGTCACGGGTGGAGCGCGCCGATCTCGACCGTTTCCTGTTCGCGCCCGAGGACGTGGTGGTCGTAGTCGGACAGGACGGACTCGTCGCCAACACCGCCAAGTACCTGTCCGGCCAGCCCGTCGTGGGCATCGACACCGACCCCGGACGCAATCCGGGCGTGCTCGTACGCCACCGGCCCTCCGATGCGGCCGCCCTGCTCAGGGCGGCCGCATCCCCCGGCGGCGCGGCGGACGAACTCACCATGGTCGAGGCGGTCGCCGACGACACCCAGCGCCTCCTGGCCCTCAACGAGATCTACCTCGGCCCGCCCGGCCACCAGACCGCCCGCTACCGGCTCGGCCCCGACGCGCCCGATGCCCCCACCGAACCACAGGCCTCCTCCGGCGTCCTGGTCGGCACGGGCACCGGCGCCACGGGCTGGCTCCGCTCACTGTGGCAGGAACGCCACAGCGCCCTGCGGCTCCCCGCACCCACCGACCCGCGGCTGCTCTGGTTCGTCCGCGAGGCCTGGCCGTCACCGGCGACCGGCACCTCACTGGTCGCGGGCGAACTGGGGCGCGGACAGAGGCTGCGGCTCACCGTGGAGTCCGACCGGGTGGTGGTCTTCGGCGACGGGATGGAGACGGACGCGCTGGAGCTGACATGGGGTCAGACGCTACGGCTGGGCATCTCGGCGACATCACTTCGACTGACCGTCTGACGGCCCGGACCACGTAACTCGCGAGGGCGGTTGCCGTGCGGGTACCCGCTCCCCTCCGTCGAGGACGAGCGGGCACCCGCACGGTCAGCGCACGACCTTCACCGCCGGAGAGTTCCAGATCTCCCTCGGCGCCGCATGGTCCTTGTCCCCGCCCGCCTTGTCGAAGACGAAGCGCAGGGTGTACGTCCCCGCCGGGGCGGGCGAGCCGTCGGCCGGCTTCGCGTCCCAGCCGTAGAAATCCACTCCGGTGCCGGCGCCGGAGTTACGGGTCAGCCATGAGACGTCGTACGGCGTGGCGACGACCTTGCCATGGGCGTCGACCGCCTGGACCCGCATCCGTTCCAACAGCGGGAAATCGTGCGACAGCATGAGCCAGGCGCTGTCGTCGGCGGTCGACTCGTTGCTGAGATCGACCGTCACGGGCAGCGACTTGCCGAAACTGAAGCAGCCGGGGCGCACTGCCCGTGCGGGACGTGCTCCTGGCCCTGCGGGGACTCGAACAGCAGGGGCTCGTCTCGCGGTGCGGCAGCCGGCCCGGCCACTGGGTGTGTGCGCCCCCGGCAGTGGCGCTCGGCCCGTTGCTCGCGCAGCACCGCCATGAACTGGAGTGCGCGGAGCTGGCTGCGGCGAAACTCTCCGCGGAGTACCGCCCCGAGGCGGACACCCCCGCGGTACACGACCTGTTGGAGGTCGTGACCGGTGCGAGCGCCGTGTCCCAGCGTTTCTCCCAACTCCAGCTGGGAGCGGAGCGCGAGGTCTGCTTCCTGATCCTTCCCGAGCCGCTCGCTGTCGCCGCCGAGGAGAACTCGGCCGAGACGCTGGCCATGTCGCGCGGGGTGAACTACCGGGTCGTGATCGGACGCGAGATGTTGTCCGGTCGGCATCTCCAGCCGGCCGAGTTGGCCGATTCCCTGGGGCGGGGTATGGAGGTCCGGGTGTCGGACCAGGTCCCGACGAAACTCGTCATCGCCGACGGCTCGCTCGGCATGCTTCCCCTGGATGCCCGGCCCGAGGAACCGGCCGCACTGGTGGTGCGCTCCAGCGGTCTGCTGGTCTCGCTGGCCGCGCTGTTCGAGTCGGTGTGGCGTCATGCGCTGCCGCTGAGCCTCAGCAGCGGCGACAAGGCCGTGATGGCACAGGAGCCGGGCCCCGACGCCGTCGACCTGCAGATCCTGTCGCTGCTGCTGGCCGGGCTCACCGATGTGAGTGTGGCCAAGGAACGCGATCTCGGGGCGCGGACCGTCCAACGGCGGATCAAGCGGCTGATGGATCTGAGCGGGGCGACGAGCCGGCTCCATCTGGGCTGGTATGCGAGCGAGTACGGCTGGCTCACGCGCCATGGCAGCTGACCGGCCGAGGCGAACACCGGGCCTCCGCCGGGCGGCGCGCCACTTCGACGGGTCCGCGCGCGGTGGTACGTAGGCTTCCGGGTACACCGGAACGCCGAGGCCTTGCGCCCGTGGCACCCCACACCCATCCGCTAGGAGCACCATGGACACCACCCCCACGGACACCCTCTCCCGCAACGCCCGTCCGCCGCTGGCGCAGGCGGCGCTCGGCGTGGGCGTCATCGTGCAGGACACCCAGGGGCGCGTGCTGCTCGGCAGGCACCACAGCGGAACCTGGGAGCTTCCCGGCGGCAAGGTCGACCCGACCAATGAGTCCATCGCCGCGGCGGCCGTGCGTGAGCTCCGCGAGGAGACGGGCCTGGAGGTCGGCGTGGACAGCGTGACGGTATTCGCCATGCTCCATGACGTGGTCGCGGGGATCAACCGTGTATCGATGGCTGCCGTGGTGACCCTGGAATCCGGGAGCCCGCAGGTGACCGAGCCTCATCTGATCAGCACCTGGCAGTGGACCGGGCTCGACGCTCTGCCGGGTCCGTTGTTCGGTCCCTCGGCACAGGTGCTCGCGGCCTGGCGCCCGGATCTCCCGATCGAGCACCCTCCCGCGCACCGGCTGACCGTCTCGGCCACCGGAGACGGCTCGTAGCCCTGGCCCCTCAGCCGTGTGCCCGGGGTTCGGGGGCGGAGCCGGCTTCAGCCGAGCCGGTGGCCGCCGCGCCGGGCGACGGCGAGGATGGCCATGTCGTCCTGGTGACCGTCGCCGCTCCAGCGTGCGACATCCGCGGTCACCGCGTGGACCAGGTCGCCGGGATCCATGAAGCGGGCGCCGGTGAGCACGGCGGACGCACACGGGTCGTAGAAGGCGCCCGTCCGGTTGCGTGCCTCGGTGACGCCGTCGGTGATCAGGAGCAGCAGCGCGCCGGGCGGCAGCGGGAAGACATCGGTGAGCGCCTCGCCATCGGGTGCCGGGACCGCCCCCAGCCCCATGCCCAGGGGCAGCTGCGGACGGGTTGCGTCGAGCCGTACGATCGCGCCGTCGTGGATCAGGTACGGGCTCGGATGGCCACGGTTGACCAGGCGGAGCAGCTCGCCGTCGCCGGGGACTTCGGCCAGCACGGCCGTGGTGAAGTCCTCGCCCGATGTCTCGTCTCCGCAGCGGCCCGACTCCCTGCTCAGCGCGTCGTCCAGGCGCTGCGCCAGTTCGGCCAGCGTGGGGGCGTTCTCGGCCTCTTGACGGAACGCACCGATCGCCACCGAGACGGATGCGACCGCCTGAAGCCCCTTGCCCTTCACATCCCCGATGATCATGCGCACGCCGTACGGAGTCTCCTGCACCGCGAAGAGGTCGCCGCCGATTCTGGCTTCGGCCTGTGCGGGGGTGTATCCGGCGGCGACGGCGAGCGGCCCTGCCCGCGACGGCGGATCCGGCAGAACCGCCAGTTGCACCGCCTCAGCGATGACCCGCGCCCTCGCGAGATCCCGCCCCTGACGCCGCAACAGCAGGTTGACCGCGAGGGCCAGAATTCCGATGAGGCCGATCACGGCGAGATCGACGAAACTCTCCGAAGCAGAGCGCCCTTGGACGTAATCCAGCCCCAACGAGACCGCGCAGGCGAGGCTCGCGACGAGGACGCCGGCCCGGAACGAAAGCATCGCTCCGGCGATCAGCGGCGCCGCGGCCAGGAGCGGGAGTCCCATGTACGGCTGGGGCGCGAGGATGTTCAGCAGTACGCCCGAGACCAGGGCCGGAACGACAAGCAGCCAACCCGCCCACGCCGCCGTGCGCCCACTCTCCTTCACCTGTGTTCACCTGTGCTCCCTGTCGCTTCCCCCTCCAGGCCCTAAATTTGAACGTACCACCCAAAATATCCATATTTGCGCCATCGCCAGGCCCCCTGATTCCGGCCTCCGCCCCCGCCCAGGCCTAACCGGTCGGCGGCGCCGGGTGAGGGGAACCGAGGTAGGGGAACTCTGGGAGCAGGTCGGTGTGGGGGCCGATGTGGTCGCTGCTGACCTTGCCGTTGGTGAGCATGGCCAGGCGGGCAGAGGTGACGTCGTCGGTGAGAGTGCGGCCGTTGGGGTAGGCGGCGGGCTTGGTGCGGTCGTAGCGCAGGACGTCCGGCAGAACGGTGTGCAGAGCCTGCTCGGCGGTCTGCGGGTTGTAGCCGCCGAAGTGCTGGAGGGCTGCGGTCCATGGTCCGCGGTAGGTGTCCCAGTCCGTCGCGGGTTCGCCGCGGTTGTAGGCCTCCTTGGCGTCCTCGGCGTTGAAGTACGCGGTCAGAGAGGGGTGGGCGCCGCGGTCGACGGACATGAGCTTTCCGTCCCGGTGCAGGCTCACCCGCGCCCACACCCCGATCACCGGCCCCGCGGCAAGTTCGGCGTCCGGCATCTCCAGCACGATGCCGAGGATGTTCTTGTCGGCACCCCAGTCCGTGCCGGTCCACTGGAATTCCTTGACGATGCCGTCCAGGTCGGCGAAGAACGGGTCACTGCGCAGGCCCGCGGAGAACATGTAGGGGCCGGCTTCGATCACGACCGGATCCGAGCCGGTGCCGACCGGCGCTTCCATGATGATCGGCTCGCCCGCGGCCTCGTGGGCGCGTGCCTGCGCTCCGGTCGCCCGGTGGACGGTGGCGTACTGTTTCCCGTCTTGCGGCGAGGAGAACACGATGCTGAACGCCACGTCGGCCTGGTGGTCGCCGTCGGTGTCGATATTGATCCGGTACACCGCGTCCGGGTGGAAAGCCGCACCGGCGGCGGTCGCGACCGGATGGGCGTTCGTGATCAGTACGGTGCGGTCCCCAGGGACGCCGAACGCGAAGAGGTCCGTCAGGTCGAGCCGGGCATCGTCCATGGGGGACCGCAGATCGGGCCCACTGAAGTGATGAGACATGACCCCAGCGTCCGCCCGGCGCATGTGCATCACCCTGCAACGGGTCCGGAGGCAGCCCCGGGGTCATCCGCCTGGCCGCAGTGCGCCGCGCTCGGCCACCATGCGCGCTGCGGCGGCCTCACCTTCGGCTACGCGTCAGGCGAACGTTCTCACCCCTGGGCGGCTTTCACCCCACAGTTGTGACCATGCTGAATCGAGTAGTCGTACTGTCCGACGTCCACGGGGTCCTGCCGGCCTTGGAGGCTGTGCTCGCCGAGCCGGACGTGAGCACCGCCGAGCGCATCGTGCTCACCGGCGACATCACCGCCGGCCCGCAACCGACTCAGGTGCTCGACCTGCTGACCGGTCTCGGCGACCGCGCCGTATGGATCAGCGGCAACGCCGACCGCGAACTTCTTGAGTACCGCCGCGGGCAACGCGACTCGATTCCCGATCCGATCGCCCCCTGGGCCGCCGAGCAGCTGCGCGAGGATCACCTCGACCTGCTCGGCTCGCTGCCACGATCGCTCTCCCTGGCCGTGCGCGGCCTGGGAGAAGTGCTGTTCTGCCATGCCACCCCGCGTGACGACGAGGAGGTCGTCCTCGTCGACTCCCGCCTCGACCGTTGGAAGGAAGTTTTCAGCGGACTCGACGCCGACGTCCGCACCGTCGTCTGCGGCCACACCCATATGCCGTTCGTGCGCCTCGCCCACGGCCGGTTGGTGATCAATCCCGGCAGCGTCGGCATGCCCTACGGGAAGGCCGGAGCCCACTGGGCCATCCTCGGCCCGGGCGTCGAACTGCGGACCACGGACTTCGACATCGAGGCCGCCGCAACTCGGATCGGCCGGGACTCCACCTATCCCGAAATCGCCGAGTGGGCCGACTACTTCCTGCACGCCCGCGCGACGGACGAAGACGCCCTTGAAGCCTTCGCCCCACGCGACGGCCGCCCCCACGCGCCGTGACACCCACCCTCCTCGGGTGAGTGTCACGGACTCGAGCGCCGGCGCGACCAGGGGCCTCAGCCGTCGAGGGGGCGGTAGCTGAGCAGGTCGCCGGGCCGGCAGTTCAGAACCTCAACAGATGCGAGTGAGGGTCGTGAAGCGGATCGCTTCGGCGCGGCCGTTCTTCAGGATGGACAGGTTGACGTCGGTCACGCCGACGCGGGATACCAACTCGGCAAGTCTCATGCCTCGTTCGGCAAGAAGGTCGTCCAGGCGCACCTGGGTGGCGCGGCTCTCCTGTGCTTTCGGGGCCATCAGACGACCCCGTCGAGGTCTTCGCGCATGGCCACGCCGGCACGCATGATGCGCGCGAAGGTGAGCAGTCCGAGTGCGGCGAGGATCGCGAGGCAGGGGGATGTCCACGTGTTCAGCCGGACGCCGGCGGAGAAGGGGCCTGCTCAGCGAGCGTGGCGAGCAGAGCGGCCTTGGCCATGGCCTCGATGGACGGGTCTCAAGTACGCCCCTGCACTGGCGTGTTGCTCCGGCACACAGAGTGGGAGACATTCCGAGATATGCCGGGACAACCTGAACCGCTGCGCGCCGCCTGGACGTTCTGGGTCTGTATCGTCACTTGTTCGAAAGTCCGGAGGCACGATCCGCCATCCGGGCTGCTGACAGGCCGACGCGTCGGCCTGATCCGCTGGTGCACATGAGGAGCTGCGATGAGCCCTGAATCCCTACTCCGACGGGCGATCGCCGAAGGCATGAGGAATATCCCTGCCGGGGAGATCGTCCTGCGGGACGAGGGCACGCAGACGAACTGGAACGTCGAGGTCGCCGCCTTCCGGCTGGCGCCGTATCCCGTGACCCACGAGCTGTACCGCGCCGTTCGGGGCGAGGCGCCCGCGAGTACGGCGGGGCCGCGGACACCGGTGACCGAAGTCTCCTGGAAGGAGGCCGTTCAGTTCTGCAACCTGCTCTCGCAGGCGACGGGACTCGAACCCTGCTACTCGACCGGCGACGACCCCGACGGGCAGGACGTGGTCTGCGACTGGGAGGCCGACGGCTATCGGCTCCCGACGGAGGCGGAGTGGGAGTACGCGTGCAGGGCCGGGACCTCCGGTGCACGCTACGGAGAGCTCGACGAGATCGCCTGGTACCGAGGGAACTCCGGCGGCGAGGTGCACGATGTCGCGACCAAGGCGCCGAACGCGTGGGGCCTCCACGACATGATCGGCAACGTGTGGGAGTGGTGCTGGGATGTCTACGATCCCCGGGTCTACGGCCCCTACCGCGTGTTCCGTGGCGGAGGCGGATACGACCGCCCCCGAGGGTGCCGGGCGTCGTGCCGCCGCAAGAGTCACCCGACCTTTCGTATCGACGACCTCGGGTTCCGGCTCGCCCGATCACTCTGAGCGGGGGATGCGCGACGCGTCCGGTCGATGCCATGTGTTCTGGGGCGCCCCATCGGCCGGCACGTGGTTCAGGAACGGCTGCCGGCGGTCGCGTCATCGAATGTGAAAGTGACCGGCAGGTGTTCGGGGCCGCGCAATCCCCCCGGCCGCCACCGCAGTTCGTCCGGGGGAACGGCCAGGGCGAGACCGGGAAGACGACGCAGGGCGGTGCCGATGGCGATCTGGCCCTCGAGCCGGGCCAGCGGCGCACCCAGGCAGTAGTGGATGCCGTGTCCGAACGCGAGGTGGGCGTTGTCCTGCCGGGCAATGTCCAGGCGGTCGGGTTCGGGGAAGTGCTCCGGGTCGCGGTCGGCGATGGCGGAGGCGACCAGCACGGTCGCGCCGCGAGGGATGTTCACCCCGGCGATGGTGATGTCCTCGCGCGCGAACCTGGCGATGCCGGGGTTGACGGGTCCGTCGTAGCGCAGGAATTCCTCGATCGCGCCCGGCAGCAGTGCCGGGTCGTCCCGCAGCATCCGAAGCTGGTCGGGGTGGGCGAGCAGTGCGGCGATGCCGCTGCCGATCAGGTTGACCGTGGTGATGTAGCCGGCCGCCAGCAGCAGGAAGGCCATGGCGATCAGCTCGTCCTCGTCCAGCCGCTGTTCCTCGTCCCTGGCAACGATCAGCGCGCTGAGCAGGTCGTCCCCGGGCCGGGCCCGTTTGGCCTCCAGGAGGCTGGTCAGGTACGTGTGCATCTGCCGCCACGCCCCGTCCACCCGGGCTGGGTCCGGCGGCTCGGTCCCCCGCAGGATCATGTCGTCGGTCCACTGCTGGAAGTCGTGCCGGTCGGTCACGGGTACCCCGAGCAGTTCGCTGATCACGGTGACCGGAAGCGGCAGCGCGTAGGTCTCGATGAGGTCGGCGCGACCGGTCGGCGCGATCTCGTCGAGCAGTCGGTCGGCGATCTCCTGGACCCTGGGCCGCAGCTCCGCCACCCTGTGCGCAGTGAATGCCTTGGAGACCAGGCGGCGCAGGCGGGTGTGGTCGGGCGGATCGGAGCGGAGCATGTTGCGCAGCACGGACTCGCGGTGGGTGGCGGGCAGCCGCTCGATGAGCCCGGGATCCGACGCATCGCGGACGTCACTGCTCAGCTGCGGGTGGGACAGGGCCGCGAGGCCGTCTTCATACCGCGTGACCAGCCAGGCTTCCAGGCCGCCGGCGATGACGGCGCGTCGTACCGGACCGTCGTCGCGAAGCTGTCGGTAGAGCGGAAAGGGGTCCGCCACGAAGGCCGGGTCGGCGTAGGGCAGGAGGACCTGCTGCTGGCTCATCATGCCTCCCGTAGGACATCGCGCCTCTTCACACACGTGTGAACAGCTTTGAGCGATATGCCCCAGCGTAATGGGCCCGGGGCGCCACCCGGGGGAAGGGCGGCGCGAGCCGAGGCCGGCGAGTCGGGGACGCTCAGCTCTGTGTGCCTGTGCAGGGGCGGGACGCAGCCCCGCCGTCCGTCGCGTCCGGTGGCGGGGCCGCGGCGAGACCGGCACCATGCGTGCGCAGGCGCCGGCCGCCCGTTCATCGAGTTCCTCCAGCGGAATCCCGGTGTCCCGGGCGTAGGCCTCGCGGAAGATGACGTAGCCCATCTGCGCCGCGGCCGTCATCACATGGGCGGCCACCGCGTTCGCCTGAAGCGCATCTGTGCGCGGTGCCGTTCGCTCGACTCCACCGGTGCGCGCTCCTGCCGCCTCCCGTCAGTGAGGCCGAGCGTAGGCACGGCCAACCCGGGCGGATACCTCTATCCGCCGCCCCGGCAGACGAAACAGGGGCCGGATCCGGGGCGCCGGGGCCCGGCAAACGGACGGCTGGGAGGCACGCGAGGCGGTCCGGGTGTCAACCGTTCGATCGCTGGAAGTTCCACCGTTTGTCTGTCACCGGGTCGATCCGCGCGGCGCGGTATCGGCCGGACACTGGTCGAACCCAAGAGGACGGAGACGGACACTGTGCCAGCGATCGTCGTATCGGACCTGCGAAAGCAGTACGGCCAGAAGGTCGTCGTGGACGACATTTCGTTCGAGGTCGAGGAGGGCGAGATCTTCGGGATCCTCGGCCCCAACGGAGCCGGGAAGACCACGACGGTCGAGTGCATCGCCGGTCTGCGCAAGCCGGACGGAGGCAGCATCTCGGTACTCGGTCTCGACCCGCAGCGCGACGCGGCCAAGCTGCGTCACATCCTGGGCATGCAGTTGCAGAAGAGCGAGATGCCGGACAAGCTGCGGGTCGCCGAGGCGATGGAGCTGTACGCCTCCTTCTACGACAACCAGGCCGACTGGCGCGAGCTGCTCGCGGAGCTGAATCTGGAGGACAAGGCCGACAGTCCGTTCGGCGGCCTCTCCGGCGGTCAGAAGCAGCGTCTGTCCATCGCTCTGGCGCTGGTCGGCAACCCGAAGGTCGCCGTACTGGACGAGCTGACCACCGGACTGGACCCGGCGGCCCGCCGGGACACCTGGGACCTGATCGAGCAGGTCCGCGACCGTGGCATCACCGTCGTCCTGGTCACGCATTACATGGAAGAGGCCGAACGGCTCTGCGACCGGCTGGCCCTCATCGACGGCGGCGGGATCGTCGCGCTGGACTCCCCGGCCGGTCTGGTGGCCAAAGTGGACGCCGAGCAGAAAGTGCGCTTCCGGCCCACCACCGAACTCGACGCCGAACTCCTGGTCTCACTCCCGGAGGTGGTCTCCGTGGAGCGGCACGGCTCGCAGGTGGTGGTCACCGGCACGGGCAACCTGGTGCACGCGGTCACGTCGGTACTGGCGCGCAACCAGATCGTCGCCGCGGACCTGCGGGCCGAGCCGGCCAGCTTGGAGGACGCGTTCATCGCGCTGACCGGCCGCCGGTTCGACCACCCCGCCCAGTAGCCGACGGCCCCCCTCGAAGCAGACCCCGGATCCCCCCATAAGGAGACGAGACAACAGTGCGGGCGATGAACCGACTCACGGTCGTGGAGTTCAAACTCTTCCTGCGAGACCCCACCGCGTACTTCTGGACGCTGCTCTTCCCGGTCGCCCTCGTGGTGATCGTCGGAAGCCTCCCGGCGTCCCGTGAGGTCAGCGCGGAAATCGGCCAGCGCGGCATCGATTACTTCACGCCCGTCCTGGTGGTGCTGGCATTCGCGCTGGTCGGCCTGTTCATCACGCCGACCTACCTGGTGAGCTACCGGGAGAAGGGCATCCTGCGCCGGCTCTCGACCACGCCGGTGGGCCCGGCCCGGGTACTGATCGCCCAGCTCGCGGTCCAGACGGCCGTCGCCGTCGCCACCACCGTCCTGGTGCTCGGCACCGCGGCGCTGCTCTGGGACGTCGAACTGCCGGCCAGCGCGGGCGGCTTCCTGCTCGCCTTCGTGCTCTCGGTCACGGCGGTCCTGGCCATCGGGCTCTTCCTGGCCTCAGTGATGAAGACCAGCAAGGCCGCCACCGGCGCGGGCAGCGTTCTCTTCTTCCCGCTGATGTTCTTCGCCGGACTCTACGTGCCCCGCGAGCAGATGCCCGCCGCGGTCAACCAGATCGGGGACTTCACGCCGCTGGGCGCGTCCGTCCTGGCTTTCGGCGACGCGGCCAGGGGCAACTGGCCCGGCATGACCGCGCTCCTGGTCCTGGCCGCCTACGCGGTGGTCTTCGGTGTCGCGGCCGCCCGTCTCTTCCGCTGGGAGTAGGCCGGGACGTCATGACCACATATGGTCTTGAGTGGACTTCCTGAACCACACGGGGGCTGGGGATCAGCATGAAGAGCGACGAACCGACCGACCTCCGCCGTTTCTTGGCCCCCCTGCCCCTGGCGCTGCTGGGTGTGGCCACCGGGCTGAGCCTCGTGCAGCCCGACGTGGGCACGGTGAACGCACGCGCGGCTGTCATCCCCCTGGTCGCGGTGACCGCCGTGTGGACGCTCGCCATGTACACACTGCGGTCACGGGATTGGACCAGCCGCACCGGACCGATGCTGACCTATGTGGCAGTCCAGCAGATCCTGGCCGCGGTGCTGATGACGCAGCATCCGATCTTCTTCGTGTTCGCCGTGATCGGGTTCGTCCAGGCGTACGATCTGCTCCCGCCGCAGTGGGCTTTCGTCAGCGTCGGCGCCACCTCGCTGATGATCAACCTGATCCCCGGCGGAGTACCCGACACCACGGAACGGATCGCGATCGCGGTCGCGTCCGTGTGCCTTCAGACGTTTCTGATCGGCTGGTTCGGCAACCTCTCGCACCGCTTCAACGAACGCAGCGAGGAACGCCGGCGGCTGGTCACGAAGCTGAAGACCGTCATCGCGGAGAACAACGGCCTGCACGCCCAGTTGCTCACCCAGGCCCGGGAGGCGGGCATCCAGGACGAGCGGCAGCGCATGGCCCGGGAGATCCACGACACCATCGCCCAGGGACTGGCCGGGATCATCACGCAGCTCCAGGCCGCGGACAAGGCCCGGGAGCAGCCCGACCAACGCGAGTGGCACCTCGAGCAGGTGCGGGTGCTGGCCAAGGAGGGCCTCGGGGCGGCCCGGCGGTCGGTGGCCGCGCTCCAGCCGGCGGAACTGGACGAGGCGCACCTGCCGGGCGCGATCCGCGACCTCGCTCAGCGATGGTCGTCCCTCCAGGGCGTCCCGGCGTGCGTCGAGGCTACGGGCGACCCGGTGCCGTTGCTGACGGAGATCGAGGTCGCCCTCTTCCGGGTCGCCCAGGAGACGCTCGCCAACGTCGCGAAGCACGCCGGTGCCAGTAAGGTCGGACTGACCATTTCCTACCTGGAGGACACGGTCATGCTGGACGTTCGCGACGATGGCGTCGGCTTCGCCGTGACCGAGCACAGTGAGCCGCCGCCAGGGAACGGCGACAGCGGCTTCGGGCTCAACGGCCTGCGGCAGCGGCTCGATCGGGTGCTGGGGACGCTGACCATCGAGAGCGCCCCCGGCTCGGGCACCGCGATCAACGCGAGTGTGCCCGCGATCCGCCGGGGCGGTGGCGAATGAGCGAACAGCCGGCACCGATCCGGCTGCTGATCGTGGACGACCATCCAATCGTCCGCGACGGCCTGCGCGGCGCGTTCACCGGCGACCCCGAGTTCGAGGTGGTCGGCGAGGCGGGCAACGGCGCGGAAGCCCTCGACCTGGTCACGGAGCTGGAGCCCGACCTGGTGCTGATGGATCTGCGCATGCCGGTGATGGACGGCGTCACCGCGATCCGACGGCTCAGCGAGACGGCACCGGACGTACGTGTGCTGGTGCTGACCACCTTCGATACCGACAACGACGTGCTGCCCGCGATCGAGGCGGGCGCCACGAGCTACCTGCTCAAGGACGCGCCCACGGAAGAACTGCTCCGCTCGGCCCGGGCAGCGGCACGTGGTGAGGCGGTGCTCTCCCCCGCCGTCACGAGGCGCCTGATGGACCGGGTACGGCGGCCGAGCAACGGCGTACTGAGCGCACGGGAGCTCGAAGTGCTGCGCCCCATCGCGAACGGCTCGTCCAACAAGGAAGTGGCGAGCCAGCTCTTCATCACTGAGGCCAGTGTCAAGACGCACCTGCTGCGTATCTACGACAAGCTCGGGGTGCGCGACCGGGCCGGCGCGGTCGGCGAAGCGTTCCGTCGTGGCCTGGTGACCTGAGACCGGACGCCCGCCGACTGTACGCCGTGCCGCGACGACGGTGGCTCGGAACTGAGAGGTGATCAGCTCCCGAGCTCGTCGTCGATCAGCGCGAAGATGTCGTCCGCCGTCGCGGACTCCAGATCGCTGTCGTCTTGGCCATCGAGCGGTCCGTCGGTGTCGCGCAGGCGATCGAGCAGCGTCTCCGGCCTGGTGCGGATCCTGGCCCGCCGACGACGAGCTCGACACGCTCGTCACCTACCTCGAAGATGTCGCCGACATGCTCGAAACCCCGGCCCTGGCAACGCGGGACAAACCCGGCCTCGTCGGTGGGGCACTGGTGTGGGGAAGCAGACTCGACCCTGCGCAGGAAGACCGGTGGCAGCCCTTGACGGGTGCGTTCAATCGAGAGTCGGCATCAGTAACAGCCGGACCTGGCCGTCGGCGACCTGGTCCGCACCATGACGGGGTGGTGCGAGTACTCGGCCGGCCCTGCGGACCAGTACCCCAAGCACCGCCGACCCGGACCGACCCGTCCCGGTGCGCTTTCTGCCCGCCTTCGACAACATCCTCCTCGGGCACGCGGACCGCGCCCGAGTGATCAGCGAGGCGGATCGTAAGCAGGTGACGCCGGGTCAGGCGATGGTGCGGCCCACCTTCCTGGTTGACGGATTCGTCCACGGCACATGGTCGAAGATGCGCTCCACACTGCTCATCTCTCCGTTCCGGCCGCTGTCGCGGGCAGACACCGCGGCGGTGCTGGACGAGGCCGAGCCACTTCTCGCCTTCATCGCACCGGATGCCGCCAACCGGATCGTCATGTTCAGCTGAGATAGGAATTGTGAATGATCGCTCCGTAGGGAATGGACAGCGAGGTCGTCCGTCGGGAGGCATCAGCACACCGCACCGCATGGAGGCACCATGGCCTCGATCTGGGCCGGCATCGACGCAGGTAAGAGGTCGTGACGCGCGGCTCTTCACCGGCCCCCGCGGCGGGCGCATCTCCACCGCCGTCCTACGGGACGCAACCCACTGGGACGAGGTGGTCACCTCACTCG